>CANRCO010000036.1 GCA_947629125.1 uncultured Bacilli bacterium
AAATAATTGGGTATTAACACGATAAACTTAAGTATTATCGGCTATTATAAGTTCCTCCCATTTTTGATAGCGGCTTGGGCCACTGCTAGCCGGGCATTATAAATTCGATAAGGACTACAAGATATATAATCTAAATTTAATTGATTACAAAAATTTATACTTTCTTTTTCTGCAGCATGTTCGCCACATATTCCAAGCTCAATATTAGGATTGGCTTTTTTGGCATTTTGAATTGCTAATTTCATTAATTTACCTACCCCTTCCGTATCAATTGATACAAAAGGATCTTTTAATAGAATATTTTTAACATAATAATCATTTAGAAATTTAGCACTATCATCTCGACTAAAACCATAAGTCAATTGCGTTAAATCATTTGTTCCAAAACTAAAGAATTCGGCATTCTTAGCTAAATCTTGAGAAATTAAACAAGCTCGTGGTGATTCAATCATTGTTCCAATTAAGTATTTAACTGAACAATTTAATTGTTGCATTACTTCTTGAGCAGTTGTTTCAATAATTTCTTTAACATATTTCAATTCGTTAACATCAACAACTAAAGGAATCATTATCTCAGGATGAACATTATAACCTTCTCTTTTCACATTAATAGCTGCGGTAATTACAGCAGTAGTTTGCATTTTAGCAATTTCTGGATAAGTAATATCTAATCGACAACCACGATGACCCATCATTGGATTAAATTCCTTTAATTCATCACAACGTTGTTCAACTTCTTTTAAACTTAAATTTAAACTTTCTGCTAATTGCTTTTTTTCTTCTTTAGTTTTTGGTAAGAACTCATGTAATGGAGGATCTAAATAACGAATTACTACAGGATTAGGACTCATAATGCGAAATAAATCTTCCATATCTTTTATTTGATAAGCAATTAATTTTTTTAAAGCTTTATTTCTTTGTTCAGTGTTTTGAGCTAAAATCATTTGGCGTAAATGAAATATTCTTTCACTAGCAAAAAACATGTGTTCAGTTCGACATAATCCTATGCCTTTTGCTCCAAATTCTAAGGCATTTTTGGCATCTTTTACAGTTTCAGCATTTGCTCGAACTTTCATTGTACTTACTTCATCTGCCCATTTCATTAGAGTTATAAATTCTTTACTTTTTTGATTTTCTTGATAAGGAATTTGACCTTCATAAATTTTACCAGTAGAACCATCTAAAGAAATATAATCTCCTTGTTTAAATTCTTTATCAGAACTTTTCAATACTTTATTTTGTTCATCTATTAATAACTCACTAGCCCCACTAACACAACATTTTCCCATACCTCGTGCAACTACTGCTGCATGTGAAGTCATTCCTCCATGAATAGTCAATATGCCTTGAGCAAAACTTACTCCTTCAATATCTTCTGGACTAGTTTCCAAACGAACTAAAACTGTTTTTTCACCGTTTTTGCTAGCTTTGATACAATCATCGGCATTAAAATAAATTTTACCACTAGCTGCTCCAGGACTGGCTGCTAAACCTTGAGCAATAACTTTTTTAGTTGCCAAAACATTTTTATCAAAAACTGGATGTAATAATTGATCAATTATATTAGGGTCAATATTTAATAAAGCTTGTTCTTTGGTAATTAAACCTTCCTGAACCATGTCAACTGCCACTTTTAAAGCCGCAGTAGCAGTTCGCTTACCATTACGAGTTTGCAACATATAAAGACGACCATTTTCTATAGTAAATTCCATATCTTGCATATCTTTATAATGTTTTTCCAATCTTTTAGCAATTTTAGTAAATTCTTCATAAATTTTTGGTAGTTCTTCTTTTAGTTTAGCTATTGGTTGAGGAGTTCTGATACCCGCAACTACATCTTCTCCTTGAGCATTTATTAAATATTCTCCATAAACTTCATTTTCTCCAGTAGCTGGATTACGACTAAAAGCTACACCTGTTCCACTATTTTTGCCAATATTTCCATAAACCATTTCTTGGACATTTACTGCAGTACCCCAACTATTTGGAATATTATTCATTTTACGATAATAAATTGCTCGGTCATTATTCCAACTTTCAAATACAGCACTTACTGCATTATATAGTTGTTCATAAGGGTCTTGAGGAAATTCTTCTTTTAAATTTTGATAATAAATATTTTTAAATTCTCTAGTTATTAGTAGCATATCATCACTAGTTAAATCTAAATCGCCAGCTACATTTTTTTGGTCTTTATATTTAGTTAAAAATTGTTCAAAGACACTTTTATCTAAGCCTTTAACAACATCAGCATACATCATAATTAATCGACGATAAGAATCATAAACAAAACGAGGATTATTAGTTGCTTGAGCAAAAGAAGAAGCAACATCATCATTTAATCCTAAATTTAAAATTGTATCCATCATTCCTGGCATACTAGCTCTTGCTCCAGAACGAACACTTAATAATAAAGGATTTTTAGTTGACCCAAAATTTTTATGAGTTAAACTTTCAATTTTTTTAATTTTTTGTTTAATTTGTTTTTGAATATTTTTATTTAAAGTTTTATTTTCTTGATAATATAAATTACAAGCCTCGGTTGTAACAGTAAATCCTTGGGGTACATTGATTTTCATATTCATCATTTCTGCTAAATTAGCGCCCTTACCACCAAGTAAATTTTTCATGTCTTTATTACCTTCACTAAATAAATAAACATATTTACGCATCTTTTTCACCTACTCTAAAAATATTATAACAAAATAAAAAAACGCTAACAATATGGAAACGTTTTCTTGACAAATATAGACAGCTAATGGTTTCGAGGATGAGTATGTAAATAAACGGATTTTAATCTATCACTAGTAATATGCGTATATATTTGAGTTGTGCTTAAACTACTATGTCCTAAAAGTTCTTGAACAGTTTTAATATCTGCTCCATTATTAAGCAAATGAGTAGCAAAAGTATGTCTTAAAACATGTGGTGTAACTTTATTTTTAATAGCACTTTGTTTTAAAATCGTATCAACTATTTTTTCAATACTTCGAGTAGTAATTCCCCCACCACGATTATTTAAAATTAAATAAGGACTAGTTCGATTATGGAGTAAAACACTACGATATTCGTTTAAATATAAATTTAATAAATCTAAAGCATATTCACCAAAATAAACAATTCTTTCTTTACTACCCTTACCTAAAGTTTTGATGTATCCATTAGCTAAATCAATATCATTTAACTTAATAGCTACTAATTCACTAACTCGCATACCAGTATCATATAATAATTCGACAATTAAACGATTACGAACATTTAAAGCACTATCTAAAGGAACTACATCTAATAATTTAGTTATTTCTTCATAATTTAAAAAATTAGGTAATTTTTTTTCTTTCTTAGGATTACTAATTCTTTTAATAATATTTTCTTTTAATATACCTTCTTGTACTAAATAACTATAGAATGAACGAATACTACTAAGTCGTCGAGAAATAGAAGAATTTTTATATTTTAAATCATCTAAATATTTTAAATAACCACGAATATCATTTTTGGTTAATTTTAAATAATTTAAATGATGTTTCTCTAAATATTGTTGAAAAAACGTTATATCAATTTCATAATTTTCAATTGTTTTTAAAGAATAATTTAATTCTTCTTCTAAATATTCTAAATATTGTTGTAAATATTTATTCATTCTAACACCTCAGTATTATAAATTAATTATAACATATTCCCTTAATTTATGATATTATTATTTTAGGTGTTAAAAATGAAAAATGAAAAAAAATTAACTAAAGAAGAAAAACAAAAATTAAAAGCTAAATATAAAAAAACAGAAGAAGGTAAAATTGTTAGTCGCAAACTAAATCAAGCTTTTATCTTGATGGGTTTAAGTATTATCTTTTCTATTTATTTAATAGTTGATACTTATCTAAATAAAAGCAATCCTTTTTATTATATTTATGCTGGAGCATTAATTGTTGTAGCTATTAGCTTTGTTTTTATGTATTTTCACACATGGAAAAAAATTTTAAATAATTTAAAAATAAATGAACAAAAGAAAAAATAATTGTCATATAATCTATTAAGATGAACGACAAAGTAAAAAAATTAAAAAGACTACAAGTAGAAGATTGGATTTGGATAATTTATATATTTGTTGCAATTTTTGCAATTGTTTCAAATCATTTTGAAAGAAAATATGAACTTACTAATAATTTACAAGACCGCAACAAATATAAAACGATTAACATAATTCTTTTTACTGTAGCCTTTTTTATTTATCTTTATTTTGAGGTTTTAAATTATGAAGATATTAATGAATTTAAAGTGAATGCCACAAAAAAAGAAGTCTTAACCAAGCATGCTTCCTTTATTGCTTCTACTTTATTTTTAATCGGCGGAATTATTTATTTAATTGTCGAAATTACAACTGCTACTGATGTAGAAGCTGCTATTATATAATTCGGCGATATTTTTGATGAGCAACTAAACTTACATTTTTTAAAGCAGCTAATTCACTGACACTAACTACTTGATAACCATTAGCATACAAAAGTGGTAATAATTTATTTACCGCTTCAGCAGTTGATTTATGAATATCATGTAATAAAATTATATCGCCATCTTTTACTTTACTCATTACATTATTAACAACTGTATCACAATCGCGATATTTCCAATCTTCCGGGTCGACACTCCATAAAATAAATGGAATATCTATATTTGCTAACATTTCATCGCTAACTGCTCCATAAGGTGGTCTTAATAATTTAAAATTATCACTGGTTACTTCTTCATAATACGCATTGGCTGTATTTAAATCATTAGTAAATTGTTCGACTTGCATCTTCTTTAAATTAGCATGTTGCAAAGAATGACTACCTATTTCGTTACCACTATTATAAACTTGTTTAACAACATATGGATAATTTTTGACATTCTTTCCGACCATAAAAAAGGTTGCATGCATTTTATTATCTTGTAAAGCTTGTAAAATACCAACCGTCAAAGTACTACTTGGTCCATCATCAAAAGTTAAAGCTACTGTCTTTTTATTTTTTTGATAATCATAACCAGATTCATTAGTATAATCACTATCTAATTTAAAGGTAAAATCAAGATAATCTTTTATTTCATTATAGTTAATAGTTAATTTTAATGGTTCTTGAATTTCTGGTTGAATAACATAATTAGAATAATAAATAATCATTTCATTTTCTTTTAATTCAAAAGCAATTTGACCATCTTGTGTTTTTATAGCATCAACGATAAACTTGGGATATTTTAAACTTAATAATTCATACATTTTAGCCATAAAATCATCTACTTTATTGCTTTTTAAAATAGAAGAAAAATTAACTTCTTTACCTGTTTGTTCATTGACAAAATAACTTTTATGGATATTTGTATCAGTTTTATTTACTAATAAAAGATTAACAAATTTTTGATTATCATTTCGTGAAGCAACATCATATTCTAAACTATTTTCATTAATTATATTTTGGACAGTTTCTTCATAATTAACATGATTTACTTTAGCTAAAATGTTTTTATCATCATTTTTAAAAACAGTTAAAGAAAAAAATGTTAGAAGAAATATGATTATTAATAATTTATTACTATAAATACTACCCATACTACTCCACCTACTACATTTATTATACCAAAATTTCATAAAATTACTTAATATTTTTTAAATCAGATTTATTAAATATATTATAGCAAAAAATTAACAAAATTATTAAATAAATTATGCAAATTATTATGGCAGAAATTGGTGTTACAAATGTATATTGCGCTTTTTGACCAGTTAAAAGATACCCAAAATCCCAATTTGCTGTTAATATTATTTTCAAAAATGAAAAATGAAATTGAGCTACATAAGTATTAATAAGTTCAAAAAGAATAATTAAAACATACATTAAAATATTAACTTTACTTGAATTTTTAATTAAGATACTACTTAAAAATGTTAAAGTATAAATTAAAATTAACTCTGGTAACAATAATAAAAATTTTAAAAACAAGTATTTTCCTATACTATACTCAACTATTTTTTTTAATTTAAAATTGTATATAACAATTGGTAATTTTAAATTATCAAAATGAAAAATTAGACCTCCAATTAAAAGTTGCATAATTAGTAATACTAAAATAAAAAAGATAACAGTTACAAAATAACTTAAATATTTAGCCGTTAAAATTTGTGAACGTTTATAAGGTTTAATAAGTAAATTTTTCATGGTATCATCGTTATATTCATCACCTAATGCACTAGCACTTAACATAATACATACTACTAAAATTATTATCCAGTAATTATCAAAAAATAATTCTAACATTTTATTGGCATTATTAACATTTAAATCCCGTTTTTTTTGCAGCATATATTCATTTAAATTTATTTTAGCAACATCTTCAGCATTATTTTTATCTAAAAGAGCCAAATTATCTTTGGCAGATTTAAGATAGTCATGCTCTTTATTTTGACTTAAAGCATAAAAATTAGTTAGTAAAAGAAAGAAAAAAGAACAAATAATTATTACTTTTAAACTTTTTTTCGCTTTAATTTTATAAAATTCTAACTTTAATAATCTACTCATTATGACCTCCTAAAGAATTAAAAAAAGTATCTTCTAAAGAAGGTTTAACTTGTTTAATAGATGTAATTTTAATTTTATGTTGTGTTAAATATTTTAAAGTTCGGTCTAGTTCATAAGTTTTAAGAAATGACTTTTCTTTTTTAAAATATTTAGTTTCTTTTACTTGATTAGGATTATTGCATTTTATTAAATAATAAAGATTTTTCTTTAAAGAAATTGGCGTAGTAATTCCCTTATTTAATAAATATATTTCATCACAAAAATCTTCTAGTTCTTTTAAATTATGACTAGAAATTAATACACCTATATGATAATTTTTCACAAGTTTTAAAATAATATTTTTTAAATCTTTTATACCTTTTGGGTCCAAGCCATTAGTTGGTTCATCTAAAATAAGTAATTTAGGCTCATTTATTAAAGCCATCGCTAAAGCTAATTTTTGTTTCATTCCCAATGAATATTTCTGAACTTTTTGGTCAATAAAATTTTTAAGATTTAATAAATTAATAATTTTGTCAGTTTTTACTCTTTTGCTATTTTGAGCTAAATAAAGATTTTGTCTTCCCGTTAAATTTGCATAAAAAGATGGAGTTTCAATAATTGCTCCGACATTTTTAATAGCAGCAACAAAATTTTTGTTTAAATCATGACCACAAATATACACTTTTCCTTTATCAGGTTTAATTAAACCTAAAATTATTTTTAAAGTAGTACTTTTACCTGCTCCATTTTCTCCAATAAAACCAACTATTTCTCCACTATTAACCTCAATATTAACATTCGTTAAAATAGGATGCTTTTGATAAGTTTTTTCTAAATTTTGACATGATAAAATAAGATTGTTCATAATTTTTCTCCTTCTACTATCTATATAGCAGAAGAATAGATAATTTCCTTTATTTAAATTGTTTTTTCATTAATAATATAATAAAGATTTTTATCAATTAATGATATATCTTCAACTATGCCATAAACAAAAATTTCAATGTTTTTCTTTTTAAAATAATTAACTAAATTTTTAGTCATTATGCCATTAAATAAACAGATAAAATCATAATCTTCATAATTATCTTCACTATTTAAAACATAATTTAATACTCCTAATTTACAATAATGTTTATATTTAGCTACATCATGAATAAAATTTTTACTAAAACTCATTAAATAAATATTTTTATTATTAAACCTATTTAATAAATTTAATAATTTTTTAATATTAATAGAAAAATCTTTTATCTCCACTAAAAAAATTTTAGAAGTTTTTAATTTCAATACATCTATAAGCCGCGGAATATTATATTTTTTTAACTCATCATAAGTTTTATATTTAATTAAATTAGTTTTTATAAAAGGGTCATGACAAACAACAAAAACATTATCTTTTGTAACTCGTACATCAAATTCAAAACCAACAAATTTATCACTAGCTATAGCTAGCTTAAAAGCAGCTAAAGTATTTTGTTTAACTAAAGAATTTTGAACTCCACGATGAGCAATGTATTTCAAAAAAAATCACCTAATAAAATTTATTAGATGAAATTAGATTTATTACTTTATTTTTTTACGATGAAATAAAATAGCAAATAACAAAAGAATAATGATAAAGCAACATGACCCAATTAAAGGTGCTACATAATTAGCAATGGGTTTATCTTCTTTTAATTCTAAAGATTTCGCAACTGTTTCATTAAAGCTAGTATTTTGAGTCTTTTCTTTATAAACAGTTAAGTTATAAACGGTAGTTTGATTATCTTTTGTGATGCTAATAGTTATTAAATTCTCATCATTTATTAAATTATTATTACCTATTACGTCCAATGTACTAGAAGGATCTTCTAAAACAATATCCATTTCTAATTGATTTACATCATCTTGAACATTAACTGAATAATTTAAATTATATTTATCAAAACTAGGTAATAATTCACCATTTTTAATAACAAGAGAATTTATCATACAACCAATCCTTTAAATCATTTTTAATAATATTTCATTCATTATATATAATTTACAAGGATTAATAAAAATATACCCATCTTTATAAATTAAATCACCATTTTTAATTAAAGGTTTTAAAGGAAAGACATCTTGCATATTAACTTGATATTTATCAAAAAAACTTTGTAAAGAAATCCCTTTAATTTTTCGTAAACCTAAAATAAGTTCATTTTCCATATTATCTTGTTTAGATAAAATAGTGCTATTACAAATAGTTGTTCCTTTTAAATATTCGGTTAAACTTTTAGTATTTTCATAACGAACACCTTCTAAAAAGCCACTAGCACCTAAACCAAAACCATAATATTCTTCATTATTCCAATATTTTAAATTATGTTTAGATTCATAGCCTTTTTTACAAAAATTACTAATTTCATAATGTTCATATTTATGTTTTTTTAAAGTTTTACAAATTAATTCATACATACTAGAATCAACATCTTCATTTATCGGACTAATTTTATTAACACCAATTAGTGTATTTTTTTCAATTATTAAACTATAAGTACTAATATGTTCTACTTTTAATTTTAAAAACTTCTTTAAATCATCCAATAAAACTTTAGTTGTTTCTTCTGGAATTCCATAAATTAAATCAATATTAATATTATCAAAACCAATTTTACGACATAAAGCTATTTTTTCTGTAGCTTCTTTAAAGGTATGATTACGATTCATAAACTTTAATTTATCTGTATTAAATGATTCAATACCGATACTTAATCGATTGACGCGATTTTGTTTTAAAAATATAAGTAATTCTTCGGTTATATCATTTAAATTACACTCAAAGGTAAATTCTAAATCTTTACTAGTTTTAATACTTTTTAAGATTTTAAAAAGATATTCTAATTCATGAGTAGCTAAAGAAGACGGAGTTCCCCCGCCTAGATAAATACTAGATATTTCTTCTCCTAAATATTTATCAGCTATTTCTAATTTTAATTTATTTAAATAAGGCATTATCCATTCACTTTTATATAAAATTTTACAAAAATCACAGTAACTACAAATACTTCGACAAAAAGGAATATGGATATACATAGCATTAACTTTATTCATTTTGATAATTCCTATCTAATTTTAATAGACAATTCATTACGATTACCAAGAATTTGTCTTATTCTTTCATACTGTTCAGGATAGTATTTAGCTATTTGATTATTAATAATATCTAAAATATCATTTTCTTCACAATCAAGTATTTGAGCTAATTCTTTAATATTTAAATAATCAATACATTCACATATTGTACCCATTTTATATTTTAAATCTTTAACTTGTTTTTTTAAATTATCAATGGTTGTACGGTTATAAGTTTTATTAGTATGATCTAAATATAATTCATGAATTTTATTAATTCGATTATTGTCCAATTTTTTTTCAAAATCTTCATAAATAGTTGAAGTAGGTATACCAAAATAATCTTCTGCTTCTGCTAAAGTTTTATCATTTGCTAACATCCAATCAGCTATTTTGTTTAATTTTTCAATACTCATGATAATTGTTCTTTTAGATATTTTACCTCCTTCTACTTGTCCATTAGCAATAATTTGCTTTTGGATTTCTCTAAGCTTTAAATATAATTTAGGATTATAAACATTAGAACTAGGTTTATTTAAAGCCTTGACATAATTTTGAATTGTTGAACGAGATAAATTTGTATAATGTTGAATTTCACTATAAGATTTACCAGCTAAAATTAAATTTACAATTGTATTTAAATTATCTGTATTTAACATTTTATTCGCCCTCTTTTAAAACACTTAAGAATACTTCACTTGGAACTTCGACACTTCCAACCATTTTCATTCTTTTTTTACCTTCTTTTTGTTTTTCTAATAGTTTTCTTTTGCGAGTTATATCACCACCATAACATTTAGCTAAAACGTTTTTACGCATGGCACTGATATTTTCCCGAGCAATTACCTTACTACCAATACTGGCTTGAATTGGTACTTGAAACATCTGACGCGGAATTAATTCTTTTAATTTAGCTACAATACTCCGTCCACGATTATAGGCAAAGTCTTTATGGACAATAACACTTAAAGCATCGACAACTTCACCATTTAATAAAATATCCATTTTAACTAAATTACTTTCTTTATAACCACAAATTTCGTAATCAAAAGAAGCATAACC
>CANRCO010000037.1 GCA_947629125.1 uncultured Bacilli bacterium
TCATCAACTGTTTTAGTAGCACAAATTAAATTTTTATATTCTTTATTTTTAGGTAGTCCTTTAATATAACTTAAAGCAAATGGTCGTATTTCTAATAAAGCTTGCTTTTCAGATTTTTCTTGTTTTAAAATATTAAAATGTTTTAGAAGCATTGCTAATTTTTCCTTGGACGTCGGTTTATTAATTATAGTTTTATTTTCTAAATAATTAACACATTCACTAATTAGCCAAGGGTTACCAATCAATGCTCGCCCAATCATTATAGCATCACAATTTGTTTGGTCTAACATTTCACTAGCTTTAGTAGCACTCGTTACATCGCCATTACCAATTACAGGAATATTAACAGCATTTTTAACTTGTTTAATAATTTGCCAATCAGCTTTACCACTATAGCCTTGTTTTCTAGTTCGAGCATGAACGGTTATTAATGATGCTCCTGCTTCTTCACAGATTTTAGCAATTTCAATAGCATTAATATGTTCTTCATCCCAGCCACTTCGAATTTTAACACTAACTGCACAATCAACCGCATTAACTACCGCTGTAACTATTTCTTTTACTTTAATGGGATTTTTTAATAAAGCACTACCTGCTTCGTTTTTAATTGCAACTTTCGGTACTGGACAACCCATATTTATATCGATAAGTGCTACATGATATTTTTCAGTGATAATCTTAGCTGCCCTAGCCATACTCTTAGGATTAGAACCAAATAACTGGATACCTACTGGAATATTAAGTTCGTCAATGCCTTTTAACATATCAAAAGTTTTTTTATTTTCTCGCACAATTGCTTCGGCACTAATTAACTCACTAAAAGCTAAAGATGCTCCCATTTGTTCACATATTTTTAAATAAGCGGGATTGGATATTCCCGCCATTGGAGCAACTACTACTTGATTTTTAATCGTAATATTTTTAATTTTCCACATTATTATCACCTATTGAACATTTAACACAAATTTCATTGAACATTTAGCACAAGTTTTGTTGTGCATTTAGCAGAGCATTTTTAAAGTTTTAAAGTTTTAAAGTTACAGTATCACCATTTTTAAGTAAAAAGGCATTAGCATCATCTCTATCAATATGCATTTCAAAATAACCATTATCTGTTATTTTAACATAAGCATCCATAATCCCGCTTTTACTATTATCAACAACTACTTTAACAATTTCATCTTCCTCTAAATTTAATTCTTGGGCTTTTTTGGTACTCATATGAATATGACGGTTAGCAATAATACAAGCATTTTGTAATGTAACTTCTTTTGAGCCATTAACTAAGGTAATTGCCTCACTATTAGCTAAATTGCCACTTTTTCTAACTGGTGGATTTAAACCTAAAAGGTAAGCATCACTAGCAGAAATTTCTACTTGATTATAATTTCTAAATGGTCCTAAAACACGCACATTTTCAATTTGACCTTTAGCACTTTTAATTGTTAAAGTTTGATTAGAAGCAAATTCCCCCGGTTGGTTTAAAGAAGATTTAATTGTAATTTCTTCCTCAAATAATAAGTCATAAATCTCTTTAGTTAAATGACAATGACGATTACTAACTCCAACACTTAATTTTATATCCATAAATTTATTCTCCTTACCTACTTATATTAACAAATATTAAAAATACTAGCAATATCAAGTATAAATTAATTTAAATATTCCATACTAAAATTGGAGGTAAATTATGGCAAAATTTGGATGTAGTAAATGTGAAGAAACATCAGTACAAGGTAAAGCTTATATTGATAGTGATACTGGTTTATTTTGTGTAACTTTAGAAGAAAAATATGATAAACCAGACAACTTAAATGTTTTAGTACCATTTGTTTGTACAACTTGTGGAACAACTACTTGGAAAACAATTTGTCCAGAAAATGAAAAGAAAAACTAATGACTAGGATTTTCATTCCTAGTCATTTTTGTTTTCTAAAATTTCTAGTTTACATTTTAGATACTTGATATAGTTCAACTTCAACTGAAGTTTCTTGACCAAATAAATCAATTAAAACATTTAAACGATTATTTTCTAAATCAATGCTATCTACAGTACCTGACATACCACTAAATGGTCCATCAATAACATTAACTTTGTCGCCAACTTTTAATTCAGCTTCAATATTAACGCGACTCATACCCATACTTGATAAAATTTTATCAATTTCTTGAGGTAATAATGGTGTTGGTTTAGCACCTTTACCACTTGAACCAATAAATCCAGTTACACCTGGAGTATTACGTACAATATACCAAGCTTCATCACTCATAATCATTTCCACTAATATATAACCAGGAAACATCTTTTTGATTTTTTCTTTAGTATTTCCATCTTTACCAACTTCAATTTCTTTGGTTTCAGGAATTATAACACGAAAAATATGGTCTTGCATACCCATTGATTCAGTACGCATTTCTAATTTTTCTTTTACTTTACTTTCATGTCCACTATATGTATTTACTACATACCATTCTTTATTCATTAGTTAAACAACCCCTTTATAAATGACATTCCTAAATTTAATAAAGAAAAGAATACAACTACAATGATAATTAAAGCTAATGTTGAAACTGTATATTTTAAAACTTCTTTAACACTTGGCCATTTAACGTTTTTTAATTCTCTTTTAACACTTTTAAAATAGCTTTCTTTAATAGTGTTATCACTTTTAGAAGGTTTTTTTGTTACTTTTTTTTCTTCAACTACTTTTTCAACTTTAGGTGTTACTTTTTGACCTTTAGCTACTTTTGTTTCTGTACTTTTTTTACTAGCAACTGTTTTAGTTGTAGTTTTAGCTTTAGTAGTAGTTTTCTTTTTAGCACTACCGCTGATTTTTCTTGGACTTTTTTTAGTTTTTGAATTACTTTGTTCTTTACTCATTAAAAGACATCTCCTTAAAATTATTTCAAATAAAAAACACTCATTCGTGTCTATAGGTATAATCTATCATAACCTTAGCTAAAAATCAAGTGTTTTTATTTAAAATCTAGTGCAAAATTTTATCAAGTATTTTTATATCATTTTCTAAAACTTTAAAACCATTACTAATTATATTAGGATTTGTTAAATCAATATTAAGCATTTTTAATAAATCTAACGAATATAAACTACTTCCTGAAGATAAAAATTTTAGATATTGTTCTTTTGATAAAGTTTTGTCATTTAATAAAGAATTGACAATAACACTAGCAATAATAAGCCCAGTAGCATATTTATAAGGATAATAACTCCATCTAAATAAGTGTCCTAATCTTGTCCATTCAATATAAGATTCATTATCATAAATAATAGCATTTCCATAATATTTTTTAATGAGTTTACTATATTCCGTTGATAATAAATTTGGTGTTAAATCTCCAGTTGATTTTATATTATATAAATTATTTTCAAATTCTGTATACATTGTTTGTTTAAAAACTGATGTAAAATAATTTTCAATTTCTTTGCTTAAATAAAATATTTTTTCATCTTTAGATTGAGCATTTTCATATAAATACTTATTTAATAAAATCTCATTAATTATTGAAGCTGTTTCTCCAACAAAGACAGTACTATCTTCATATATAAAAGGTAAATTTTTCTTTGATAAATAATAATTAACTATATGACCTAGTTCATGAATCATATTTTTTAAATCGCCATAAGCCCCTCTAAAATTCATAAATGAATAAGTATGCCATGAAAAAGTTATTGATTGATGTTTATTTTCATTAGGTATAGCATCAATATGGCCATCAAGTAGTGTATTTACAACTTCCAAATATTCACTTCCTAATGGTTTTAAAGCATTTTTTATTATTTCAATAGCATCTTCAAAAGTATATTTTATTTTTAAATTGTTATCTAAAGGTACACTAAAATCATATAAATGCGGAGTATCAATTTTTAATAAATCAGCTTTAATTTTTAAATAATTTTGAATTAAATTTAAGTTATTATTGACAGCTTTAATAAGAGAATCAATGATTTTAGCATCTATATTTTCTTCAAATAAAACTTTTTCTAATACCGAATTATATTTTTCAAGTTCAGCATTTTTAGTTCGATAATCAAAAATTAAATTTAAAATTTGTGCAAAATCTTGTTCATGATTTTGAAATTTTTGATTAACCGTTAAATAGACTTTTTTTCGTATTTCTCTATCTCTTGAAGCAAGAAATTTAGCTAAATTAGCTGAGGTAATTTCAATTAATTCGCCATCTATTTCGATTTTTCCATAATTTATATCTCTAAGCATATTATTATATAAATTTAATTGAGAATTGATTTCATTAATATTCTTTTTTATTTTACTAGTTGTATTATCATTTTGGATATGTTCTTGCATTCTAAATAAATTATTTAATGCTAGTTTATAAACATTTAATTGCGAATTTTTTTTAATAAAATCATTTACTTTATTTTGACCTAAGTTAATCAATTTTAAATCAATAAAATTTAAACCTAAATTGACTTGACTAATAAAGTTTTCCGCATCAGCTTTCAGCTTTATACACTCTTCATCTTTTATATTTTTATAATACATTAATGAACCATAAACTAAAATATTATTAGCTTGCTTTTTTATTTGCCATTTTTCATTTAACAAAGCAAATAAAGTATTTTCATCTAATTCTAAATTTTTATATTTTTGAATATTATTAAGTTTATTTTTTACAACGGTAATTTCTTGATAAAAATCTTCGTTGCTTTTAAATAATTCATCTAAATTCCATACAAGATTCATCATACTTCCACCTTTATTTCTTTTATAATATCATCTAGCAACATAAGTTGCAATCTAAACCAAATTATAAACTATCTAAAATATTTGTGTCTTTGTTCTAATGGTATACATTTTTTTAAACTTTTTATTTCATTTTCTAAAATTTCTTCTTTTTCACTTTGATAATATAAATTAAATTCTGATTTTTCGTACTTTTTTGTTTTTTCATTAAAATTATATTTTGGAACTTTATGTACTACCCAATCCATAAGTAAATAATTATAATATCTTTCAATTGGATTTGAACTTGCCGTGGTTATTACTCTTTTTATGTTCAAAAAATCGTATTTTTTATCTTTTTTAATTTCAATTGGTTTATAATCCGTATTAAATCGTTCTAAAGAATCATAACCTAAATATTGAACGTAAATATCCTTAGCATATGATAATAATTGTTTAATTACCTCTTGACGGCATAAGGATTCTAATGCATAGTCATCAAAATGATTAAATAGATTTAAATGTTCTTTAATTTTTTCAAGATTTTCAATTATTATTTTTCTTTGAATATTTTCAAAAAAGTTTTTATTATTATAAGCATTTTTAAAAAATTTAAGTAAATCATATTTGAATTTATCATAACCTTCTAAATATCTAATTTTACTATAATAATCCCAATATTCATCCAAATTTTTTAAAAAATAATCATAACTTTTATAATTAAATTCATAATCAACTTTATATCCTCTGATAACATATTCATCAAGTCCTGGGTATTCATTATACTCAATCAAATCTGCCATACCTAGTTTAATATATTCTTCTTTTATTTTGCTAATTGAAGTATCTTGAATAATATAACTTACCAAGTTTAAAAAAGTCCATGATACAGGATTACTCCACTCATCATGGCCACTGTTACCTAAAAGATTATTAAAATTAATAAGATTACCTTCTGGTGAAAAATACCCAATATATGCCTCTTTATAAAAATTTTCAAAGCCATGTGTTTCAAAGCTTTCTATCTTGTTTTGTTCATACTTAAATGTCATTATGTCACTCCAAAATTTATAATAAAAATAATAATATATTATAAATAAATATATTATATAATACAATCCCTAAGTTCTAAAATCTTTCTAACTTTACTTTTAATTCTTTGCATCGCATTATCTATTTGTTTAGGAGTTTTATTTAATATTTTTGCAATTTCAATATAACTAAAACCATTAATCATCAAAGAATAAACATTGTATTCACTTTTCGATAATCTATCTTTAATCATTGTTTCTAATTCATTTAAAACTTCACTATCAGTTACACTATTTAAAGGGTCACTTTTTCCATCATCACTTAAAATATCTTTTAAAGGAACTTGATATTTTTCATATATATGGTCTAATGACAAAGATTCTTGTAAAACTTTATTTTTTAAACGACCTTGTTTAGCTATAACTTTTTGTAATCTTCTTTCAACACATAAGGTAATAAAAGTTGCTAAACTGGCTTTATCTTCTTTAAAACTTGCTAACGCATCAGAAAAACCTACCAAAGCTTCTTGATATAAATCGTTATATTCTATATTTAAAATATTGGCACTAATAATATATTTTTTAATAATTATATCAATAATATATTTATACTTTTCAAATAAAATATCTTTGGCTTCTTCACTTTCTTCACATACTAAAAGATATAATTCGCTATCATTATAATCTTTATAATTCATTTAATCACCTAGCATTCCGTATATTAAAATTCCTGCTGATACTGATGCATTTAAACTATTAATTTTTCCATACATCGGTATTTGCAAAATAACGTCGCTATTATCTAACACTAATCTAGATATACCCTTTCCCTCATTACCAATTACTAAAACTTTTTTGCCTGTGAAATCACATTCTTTATAAGGACGACCATTCATATCAGCTGTATAAATAAAGAAATTTTCTTTTTTTAATTTTTTAATAGTTTCTACTAAATTATTAACCATAATTATTTTTACATTTTCTAAGGCTCCACAACTTACTTTCATAACAGTTTCTGTTATTTTAACACTACGGTCTTTAGGTATAATAATACTTTTTATTCCTGCACATTCACAAGTTCGAATTATAGCTCCTAAATTATGTGGGTCTAATAAATGATCTAATATAACAATAAATTCTTCATTTAAACAACTCTTTAAATCATAATAAGTATAATCATATATATCGATAACTACTCCTTGATGATTTAATTTGGTCATTTCATTTAAAAAATCATTACTAACAATTTCATATTTTAATTTTTTTTCTTTTAAATAAGCTAAAACTGATTTATCTTTTACTGTATTAGCTAGATAAACTTTTCTAACTCTTTTAGTATCCACTTCTTTTAAAACATTTCTGCCAAAAACTAACACCCTTACCACCTACTTGCTTAAGTATAACATAAATAAAATTAGTTAACACGCGAATTATGTCGATTAGCTAATATTTATTTACGAATTATAAAAATTATTATACTCATTAAAATTAAAAATAAAAAGATAAAACCGATAATTATTAATCCTTTATAATCAGTTTCATGTTTATTATAAATAATGTTATTATCTTTATTATAATTTTGACTTTTTAAATTTTGAGCAAAAGATAAATTATTTTCTTTATTAAAATTTTTTTGAAATTCAATTTGCTCACTAGTCATTAACGCACCACATCTACGACAAACATAACTATTACCAGATAGTGCTGCACCACATCTTTTACATTCCATATTAATCCTCTTTTTCGGCTTTTAAATAATTTATTTTAATATCTTGAGATACAAATTTATCTTCATATTCAGTTGTTACATTTTCAATTTCACTATTTTTTAAATCTAAAGATATTTCTGTTATTTTATAATTCATTTTATTTAAATTAATTATACTACTTTCAAATAGATTTTGATTATCTGTTTTTTGAATTATTATTTTTTTTGATTTAAAAATATCTTCGTAAACTTTTAGATAATCTTCACTAGTCAACCGTCTTTTTTCATGTTTCTTTTTTGGCCACGGGTCGGAAAAATTTAAATATAAACAACTTATTTGATGTTTAAATATTTTATTAACATTAATGGCATCTGTACAAATCAAAAAAATATTATCTAGTTTATAATTATCAATTTTAGCAATTGCTCGAGCTAAAACATTTGAATATTTTTCAATACCTATAAAGTTAATCTGGGGATATTTTAAAGCCATTTTAATTAAAAATTGCCCTTTACCCATCCCTATTTCTAGATGAATTGGTCTACCATTATTTTTAAATAACTTATCGATTTTGATATTTTCAATATCAGTTATCAAATAATTACAATTGTTTAAAATCTCCTCTTTATTTTTTATATTTCGTAAACGCATTAATATCACTACTTTCTTTACTCTAACATATAATAGAATTGTAAGGGAGGAAACTATGAAAAAAACAAGAAATGCTTTTTTTAGTGAAGCACAAATGAGTACCCAAAGTTATTATCCGCAACCTCAACCAATGATGATGAACCAAATGGCAGGGCCTTATCAAGCTAGTCAATCTAGTCAAAGTTTTTATGCAGGTCCTGGTGTTCCAGCTAATTACAATAATAACACAAATTACGGCTATGATTACTCCTCAACTAATGATATTGACTCAAGACTATCAAAAATTGAAAGACAACTTAATCGTATAGATGCTCGTTTAAATAAACTTGAATCTAGTACATATTATACTACAGATAATATCGAAAGTTCAAATTCATCATTATATATGGTTTAATTAACTTACTTTTTAAAGGTAAGTTTTTTTAAGACTTTTTTTATCGCATTAGAACCAAATACATCATTAATTATATTTAATTTGTAGCTGATAAAAAAGTAAATTAAAGCCCCAATTAAAGATATAAAAACTACATAAATAATAGAGTTTATTCTTGTTAAATTAGTTAAAGGAAATAAAAGTTTTAGAAAAACAATAACTATAATCATAAAAAACGTAGAAGTTGCTACTTTTAAAAATACTTTCCAAGTTTCACGATACTTAAATTGAAATTTTTTCTTTAAATAAATAAGAGCTGTTAAAATACTAAAACTATAACCACATATTGTAGCAGCAATTGCTCCTAAATAAGCTGGTATTTTTAAATAATGAAATAAATACATTAATGGCACATCTAGTAAACCATTTAAAACAAAACCTAATAAACTACAAAGATAAACCATTTTAAATAAATTCATGCTTTGTAATGTAAAATTAGTTACCATAAATAAATTTAAAAATAAAGCAACGAATATATTAACAGTTAAAATAATTACACCAATTTTATTATAGCCATAAAATATAGTCCAGACTGGTTTACCTAATAAAGCTAAACCAACAACCATAGGTATAGAAATAAATAAAATTATTTGTAAAGCACTATTACATTTTTGATTAACTTCATTATATTTTTTTAAAGTATAAGAACTAACAATAGCAGGAATTAAACTAATGGTCATACCTGAACCAATTGCAGTTACAATTTGATTTAACTTACCACTCCAGGTGACTATAGCACTAGAAATAAATTCAGCATCTATCCCTGAAAAACCTAACTTGGCAATAGTTCGTAAAATTAAAACCATATCAATTGAATTATAAATTGAAACAGAAACACTAATAATGATAACTGGTATAGCATAATTAATTATTTTTTTAATTATTTCTTTGTTAGTTATATTATCTTGCTTTATAAAAGGAGTATCTAAATTTAACTCTTTTTTATTTTTAATTATTTTTAAATAAATATAAAAAATTGCAACTAGACCTCCAATAAAAGAACCTAAAATGGCGATACCAACTCCAGTAGTAATAGAAAGCTTTAAAACTTTAATAGCTAAATAAGTTCCACTAAGAATAACAATAATGCGAACTACTTGTTCAATAATTTGACTAAAAGAAGAAACATTTATTACTCTATGCCCTTGAAAATAACCGCGAGAAATACTTAGAAAAGGAACAATTAAAATAGACAATGACACGCATCTTAAAGCAAATGCTACATCTTTAATGGTATTACCACCACTAATATTACCTAAAATAAAACTACCAATTTGGTTAGCAAACACGAATAAAATAATAAAAGCAATTATTGAAATAAATAATAAAATATTTTTTCCTATTTTATAAGCTCTTACTTTAGCTTCCATTTTTTTCAAAGTATTATATTCATTAACAATTTTACTTACAGCATTAGGTATACCTGCAGTAGAAATATCTAAAAATAAAACATAAATATTATATGCATAAGCATATAAAGCACTACCTTGAATACCAATCATAGCATAAAAAGGAATGACATAAAGCATACCCATAATTTTTACTAAAACAATTGCAAATGTAGCTATAAAAGTACCTTGAATAAAAGAACTTTTTTTCAAATTTATCACTCTCTTTTTTATTATCAATCATTATTTTTCCAATAACTATTTTTATATGATTTTAAATAATAAAAATATTTTCTTAAATTTAGATAAATTCGCCAAGGATGTTTATCTAATTTATATTTTACTGGATTTACAACATTATTATTTTGCCACAATTTTAGTGCTTCAATACGAAATTGTTCATTGATAATATATTTTTTGATTATTTTTTTTGGAACAAATGATAAAAGTATTTTTTCATCAAGCAATTTATAAGACATACTTTTATTATAAATCAAATCATCAGCTAATATTTTTATTAAATTATAATTTAAAGCACTTACATAATAACTACTTCGTCCTTGACGAGCATTTATTTCTAATATTTTAAAAGTTTTATCACGAGCATCATATTTCCAATCAATTTCTGCAAAACCTTGATAATTAATTTCTTCTAAAAATTTAACAACCTTTTTTATAGCAGGTTTATTATCTATTTTAAAACTATTGTAGCCATTTATTAAAACAGCAGCATTCCCTACCAAATTTTGATTAT
>CANRCO010000038.1 GCA_947629125.1 uncultured Bacilli bacterium
AACGCATATTTTCGTGTTTTTAGTCGTGGTATAATATTAATATAAATTTAGTGTTGACAAAACTTAGATAGTCAATTAAGTGATATTGAAATTATTAATGAACGTGCTGAAGATTTTATTAAAAATCGTCGCGAATTTTATGATGTTGTTACCACTCGAGCAGTTGCAAGTTTAAGAATTATTAGTGAGTTAGCTATTCCTTTTTTAAAAGTAAAAGGTTTATTACTTGCTATGAAATCAAACTATACTGAAGAATTAGATGAAGCTAAAACTACAATAGATATTTTAAATAGTGAACTAATAAAAATTGAAACTTTAGAGTTACCAATAGAAAAAAGTAAAAGAAATATTTTAGTTATTACAAAAAAATTACCAACTAACTTAAAATATCCTAGGAGATATAGCCAAATAGTTAAAAAACCATTGCAAAAATAATTAAAATATAATAAACTTAAAGAGAATAATAAAAGGGGCTGTATTGTGTGAATAATGAAAATACTATAATGCAAATTCCTATTGAAGATTTAGTTCCAAATCGTCAACAACCACGATTAAATTTTGATGACCAAGGTTTACAAGATTTAGCTAAATCAATTAAAGAACATGGCATAATTCAGCCTTTAGTAGTTCGAAAAGTAGGAGAAAAATATGAAATAATTGCTGGTGAAAGACGTTATCGAGCTTCAATGATAGCGGGTTTATTAAGTGTGCCAGCTATATTATCAAATATGAGTGCTGAAGAAAGTGCTCAAGTAGCTTTAACAGAAAATATTCAAAGAAGAGAATTAACTTGTATTGAAGAAGCAAAATCATATCAAAATATTTTAGATAATCAAAAACAAGATATTCAATCTTTAGCAAATAAAATAGGTGTATCTGTTCATACAATAGAAAATAAATTAAAATTATTACAATTAGATGAAGCTGTCCAAGAAGCTTTATTAAAAGAGCAAATTTCAGAAAGACATGCTCGTTCTTTATTAAATATTGAAGACCATGCTAAACAAAAAGAATGGTTAAATCGAATTATTAAAGAACGTTTAACAGTTCGCCAGTTAGATTTAGCAATAAAAAAAGAACAAAATCCCCAAAAAAGTGCTGATGAAAAATTATTACCTAATATTGAAAAAATTTTTGAAGAAACTAAAGATGTAATTAAAGGTGTTAATATAGAAAAAAATGATGCATCTTTAGATAAACAAAATGATATAATAACTCTTGGGAATAATTCTAAAGAATCTGAACCAGTAGAAGAAATTGAATCTTTGGATTTTAGTCCAACTATAAAAGATGAACCCGAAGATATTGAAACTTTAGATTTTAATGTAGAATTACCAGATTTTAAAAAACAATTTACTGAAGAATTAGATAATTTAATTAATAAATATACTGCTAATTTAAAAATAGATAAAACTATTAGTGATAATAATATAAATATAGTGATAAATAATTAGTTTATTCTTTAGTTTCTTTATTTACTGCTTCGATATCATCGTTATCATAATAAGAACCTTTGACAAAATAAAACATTGCGGCTTCTTTACTATTATTTGTTGTTTTACCCGAAATTGCATTAAGGACATTTCCTTCGACATTTTCGGGTTTTTCATACCAATTATCTTCTTTATCTTTTAATATTTCTTCGACTGTATCAGCCCATATATTTTTAGCAATAGAATTATTTTTTGAACTTACTTCTCGGTTATCATCATAACCAATCCAAACTAACATTAATAAATCTTTATTATAACCAATTGTCCAAAAATCTGTATTTGTTGTTCCAGTTTTAATGGCATATTTTTTTGTTAATTTACTACTTATAGTTAAGGCAGTAGGGCGAGTATAATCACTAAAAGTTGCATTTGATGTATTTGCTAACATTTCATTTAAAATATAAACATAGTTTTCATTTAAAACTAATTTACTTTCATTTTTATTTTCATATAAAATATTACCATCTAAATCTTCAACTTTTTTTATTAAATGTAATTCATTTTGATAACCACCACTAGCTAATGTTGTATAACCAGTAGCATAATCTAACATACTCATTTCTGTAGTTCCTAAAGCCAGTGAAGGATTTTGGGGTAAATTTTTTTTAATACCCACGCGTTTTGCTGTTTCAACTAGTTTTTCCGGACCTAAAAATAAATTAGTTTTAACAGCATATATATTATCTGACATAGCAATAGCTGCTGCCATAGTTATTTCTTTATTAGCATATTTATTTCCATAATTACTTGGAGAATAACTCTTATTATTAGCTAATGTAAAAGTCGTTGCTTCACTACTAAAAGTAGAAGAAGAAACTAAACCATTTTCTAAAGCTGTATAATATAAAAAAGCTTTCATAGTTGAACCAACTTGCCGTTTAGCTTGAATTGCTCGATTAAATTGACTAGTAGTATAATCAACTCCTCCTGATAAAGAAATAACTTCTCCAGTAGTTGGATTTATAATTATACTAGCTACTTGTAAATCATCATCAGCTTTAATATAATTTAAAATATTTTTTTCTAAGATACTTTGAGCATTTAAATCTAAATTAGTATAAATTTTTAAACCACCAGATTCAATTAAAGAATTAGGAATAGAATTAATATTTTCTAATTCATCTAAGACAGCATCTTGATAATACATTAACATTTGTAAATTATTTTCATTATTTTTTCCATAAATTTCTATTTTATCTTGAAATAAAGAATTGTAAGTTTGTTCATCTATATATTTATTATTAACTAAAGATTGAGCTACTACTTTAGCTCTTTTGATACTTTCATCATAATTTGATAGAGGATTATACTTACTAGGATTTTTTGATATACCAGCTAAAATACAAGCTTCTTCCAAAGTTAATTCATTAGGTTTTTTATTAAAATAAAAACTACTGGCACTTTCAATACCATAATTTCCTTGACCATAATTTATAGTATTTAAATAGCCTTCTAATATTTCATCTTTATCGTAATGAACTTCTAATTCAAGTGTTAAAAAAGCTTCTTGGATTTTTCTTTTCCAAGTTTGTGAAAAATCTAAATACATATTTTTAATATATTGTTGTGATATAGTTGAAGCGCCTTGTTTTATTTGATGATTTTTAATATTTACAAACATAGCTTTCGCAATTCTTAAATAATCAAACCCTTGATGTTGATAAAAGTTTTTATCTTCCACACTAATAACTGCATTAATTAAATTTGGTGAAATATCTTCAATATCTACCCATTCACTATTACCTGAACCTTGATAAACTAATTCTTCATTTTTATCGTATATATAAAATTGGTTGGCAGTTTTTAACTCTAATTTAGGACTCATATAAGCATAAATATATAAACCTAACATGATTACAATTCCACTGGCAAACCCAAAAATTATTGTCTTTGTAAATATTCGTAAAAATTTCAAGATTATCACCAATATTTATTATGGGAAAATTTTTTTAATTTATGAGTGCATATTTTATTATATTATGCTATAATGTTCTAGAAAAAAAGGAGAGATTAATGAAAATCCCTATAAATTACGCGTTTTTTCAGAATAATAAATGCGTTGAACAAGAAAAATTAAATGCTATAAAATATAATAATAAAATAGTTTATAAAATAAATGATATTCAAAATATAATATATACTAATAAAATGGAATA
The DNA here is from genome assembly GCA_947629125.1 of uncultured Bacilli bacterium. GTDB lineage: Bacteria > Bacillota_I > Bacilli_A > RF39 > UBA660 > RGIG4822. The sequence goes on from CANRCO010000038.1 coordinate 3,650, forward strand.
TAGCTTTATTAGAAAGTTACCTGATAGCATATTTACTTTAGATATAGCTCAAAAAAAAGCAACTATTAGTTTAAATTCAAATTTAATATTTGATATAAAAGTTGAAAAATTAAAATATGAATTTACTAATAACAAAATAATTATTGAATATAAATTAGAAACTGATGAAGACTTAAAAAAATTAATAATTACATTGGAAGAGTGATATTTATGCAAAAATATTTACAAGAAATCTTAAAACAAGCATTAAATAAATTAGATATAGAATACGATGAGATAATAGTTGAAATTCCTCAACAAAAAGAAAATGGTGATTATGCCACTAATTTAGCTTTGAAATTAACTAAAATAGTCCACGATAATCCACTAAATATTGCTAATAAAATAGTCCAAAACATTAATGATGAAAAAATAGCTAAAATAGAAATTAAAAATCCTGGTTTTATTAATTTTTTTGTAAAAAAAGATTATTTATTTGAAAATATTAATAAAGTTATTTCTTTAGGTGAAAAATACGGTTCAACTAATATCGGCAAAAATGCGAAAGTTAATATTGAATTTGTTAGTGCTAATCCTACTGGTATATTACATTTAGGTAATGCTCGTGGTGGGGCATATGGCGATTCTTTAGCACGCATATTAAAATTTTGTGGTTATCAAGTTACTAAAGAATATTATGTTAATGATGCTGGTAATCAAATAACTAATTTAGCTTTATCAATTAAATCTCGTTATTATGCTTTATTTGATAAAAATTTAGCTATGCCAGAAAACGGTTATTTTGGTGAGGAAATAAAAGATATTGCAAAAAAAATTAAAGAAAAAGATAATAACATATTTATTGAGCACGATATTGAATATTATAAAGAACAAGGAATTAATGAATTTTTAACAAAAATTAAAAAAGTTTTAAAAGATTACCGAATTGATTATGATGTATTCACTTCAGAAAGAGCTATATATCAAAAATATCCTTTAGAAAATGTTATTAATTTTTTAATGGAACAATCTCATGCTTATAAAAAAGATGATGCTATTTGGTTTAAAGCAACTGATTTTTATGATAATAAAGACCGTGTTTTAGTAAAAAGTGATGGTTCATATACTTATTTAGTTCCAGATATTTCTTATCATATGGATAAATTAAATCGAGGATATGATTATTTAATAGATGTTTTAGGTACCGACCATCATGGTTATGTTGCTCGATTAAAAAGTGCCATTAAAGCTATGAATTATGATGATACAAAGTTAGATGTCCGTTTATTACAATTGGTAAAATTAATTAAAAATGGCGAAGAAGTAAAAATGAGTAAACGAACTGGCAATGCTGTTAGTTTACAAGAATTAATTGAAGAAGTAGGCGTCGATGCCGCTAGATATTTCTTTTCTAATCGTAGTCTAGATACTCAATTAGATTTTGATTTGGATTTAGTTAAGAAAAAAAGTAATGAAAACCCATATTATTATGTTTCATATGCATATGCTAGAATATGTACTATATTAAATGATTATCATGATAAAGTGACTAATATTGTAAAATATAATACAATAATTGAACCAGAGGCAATAAATTTATTGCAAAAAGTATATGAATTTGATAATGTAGTGGCAACAGCTGCTATAAAAAGATTACCACATTTGGTAACTAATTATGTTTATGAGCTAGCTAGTTTATTTCATTATTATTATTCTAAACATAAAATAATAGTTACTGATGAGAAAAAGCTTCATGAAAATTTAAATATCTTACAAGCAGTTAAAATTACCATATATAATGCTTTAAATTTAATTGGTGTTGTGCCACCAGAAAAAATGTAGGAGGAAAATAAATGAAATTAAAAGATTATACTCAAGAAGAATTAGAAAGTATGAATTATGATGATATAGCATATTTAATATTAACAGAAGAAAAAACTCAATTAAAATTAAAAGATTTATTTCAAAAAATATGTGATTTATTAAATATGGATAAAAATTCTATGGAAAATGAAATAACTAATTTTTTTGAATTAATCTCAACTGATAAAAGATTTATTATGTTAGATAATGGTTTATGGGATTTAAAAGAAAAACATAATCCTAAAATGGTTTTAGTTGATGATGAAGAAGAATTAGATTCAGAACTAGAGGAAGAAAATTTAGAAGTTAAAGAACAAGAAGAACCAGAAGAAGAAATATTCTATGATGATGACGATGATGACGATAATGATGACGATGATGATGATTTAAAAGATTTAGTTGTAGTTGACGAAGAACAGACAAACAGTTTATAATATGTTTGTCTTATTTTTATAATCTTAGAAAGGATGATTATAATGTTTAATCGTTTAGATACAATTGTTGCAAGATTTAAAGAATTAGAAACAGAATTAACAAATCCTGATGTTTTAAATAATTATAATTTATTAAAAGAATTATCTAAAGAACGTAGTGATTTAGAACCAATAGTTAATAAATATCAAGAGTATTTAACTAATGAAGATAATATTAAAGAAACAAAATCAATGTTAAATGACCCAGAATTAAAAGCAATTGCCGAAGAAGAATATGATAATTTAAATAAGAAAAAAGAAGAAATTTTGAAAGAATTAGAATTTTTATTAGTTCCAAAAGATGAAAATGATGGTAAAAATGTTATTATGGAAATTCGTGGAGCTGCTGGTGGCGATGAAGCAAATATCTTTGCAGGAGATTTATTTCGGATGTACTCATATTATGCTGAAAAAAATAATTGGAAAATCGAAATAATTAATGAATTACCAGGTAGCAGCGGTGGTTATTCGCAAATTGAATATATGATAAAAGGTAGTAATGTTTATTCAAAACTAAAATATGAAAGTGGTTCTCATCGGGTTCAAAGAGTTCCTACTACAGAAACTCAAGGTCGAGTTCATACTTCAACTGCTACAGTTTTAGTAATGCCCGAAGTAGAAACTGTTAACATTGATATAAAAGAGACGGATTTAAAAATCGATGTATATCATAGTAGTGGAGCAGGAGGCCAATCAGTTAATACATCAAATTCTGCAGTTCGAATAACTCATATACCTACTGGAATTGTTGTTACTTGTCAAACAGAAAGAAGCCAATTAAAAAATAAAGAAAAAGCTATGCGCTTTTTAAAAATTAAAATTCATGATGATTTAATACATAAACAAGAAAGTGAAATAGGAGCTGAAAGAAAAACAAAAATTGGTACAGGTGACCGCTCAGAAAAAATAAGAACCTATAATTATCCGCAAAATAGAGTAACTGACCATCGAATAAATTTCTCTTTAATGGAATTAGATAGAGTTATGGAAGGTAATTTAGATCCAATAATTGAAGCTTTAATTAATGAAGATATGCGACTTAAATTAGCAGGAGAAGATTCTTTTGAATAAACCAACAAACATTACAAATAATGATTGGAATTTATTAAAACAAAAATATTCTCATAATTTAGATTATGTTATAAAAAAATTAAATCAAGATTATCCAGTTCAGTATTTAATTGGTAATGTAGATTTTTGTGGTAATCAAATTGAAGTAAATGAAAATGTCTTAATCCCTCGGTTTGAAACGGAAACTTTAGTTGAAAAAACATTAAATTATTTAAAAAAATATTCTAATCCGCGAATTTTAGACATTGGAACTGGTAGTGGAAATATTGCCATTACTTTAAAAAAAAGTATTCCTTGTTTATTAACAGCTATAGATTATCAACAAAAAATATTAGATTTAGCTAAAAAAAATGCCCAGCAAAATGGAGTAGATATTAACTTTTTAAAAAAAGATATTTTAAAAGAAAAATTACAAGAAAAATATCATTTAATAATTAGTAATCCACCCTATGTTGCTAAAAGTGAAAAAGTTGATCCGCAAACAAAATATGAACCTCAAACAGCTATTTTTGCTAGCGATAATGGTTTAATATTTTATGAAAACATAATAAAAAAATCCGTAAATCATTTATTACCAAACGGTTTTTTAGCTTTTGAAATTGGTTGTAATCAAGCAAATGATATTACAAAAATTGCTTATAAATATTATCCAAATGCAATTATTAAAGTAGAAAAAGATTTAACTAATAGAAATCGCTATTTATTTATATTTTTAACAGGTGAATAAAACTTCATAATTTTTCTCATAAAATACTTAGGTGAAAAAAATGAAAAAAATTATAATAGTTTTATTTTTTTTAACATTATTTATTTATAGTAATAAAAATCAATCTGATATAGTTATTCCTGATTCCTCAATTCGTTTTCGAATCATCGCAAATAGTAATTCCGATGAAGATCAATATCAAAAAATTGCTATAAAAGAAAAAATAGAAAACGATGTTTTTAAAAATCTTAATCAAAAAAATAACATTAATGAATTTCGCCAAGAAATAAAAGCAAATATTCCTAAAATTGAAAAAATTTTAAAAGATTCAAATATAGCTTATCAAATAAATTATGGCGATAATTATTTTCCATTAAAAGAATATAAGGGCGTTAAATATAATGCTGGTATTTATGAATCATTAGTAATTACTTTAGGAACTGGTCAAGGTAAAAATTGGTGGTGTGTATTATTTCCTCCCTTATGTTTATTAGAATCAGAACAGGAAAATCTAAAAGATAGAGAATATAAATCTTATATTAAAGAAATCATTACCGAATATATTTAATTTGTCAAATCTTCGACAAATTATTTTTATTTTAATTGACAATAAAATATAGGATAGATATAGTTAAATTGGAGATTTGGGCTTATGAAAAATAAAATAATACAAGATGCTTTAATAAATAACTATGCGATACCTCAATTTAATATAAATAATTTAGAATGGATTAAGACAATTTTAAGTGAATGTAATAATTTAAATAGTCCAGTTATTTTAGGTGTTTCCACTTCGGCAGCTAAATATATGTGTGGTTATAAAAATGTAGTAAATATGGTAAATAATATTAAAGAATATTTAAATATTAAAATACCAACAATTATTCATTTAGACCATGCTACAACTTACGAAGAATGCGTATCTGCAATTGATGCTGGTTTTGATTCAGTAATGATTGATGCTTCATCATCTTTATTAACAGATAATATAAAATTAACTAATCAAGTATGTAATTATGCTCACAAACATAATGTTTTAGTCGAAGCTGAAATTGGTCATATTAGTGAAGATATAAACATAAATTGTACTAGTGTAGAAGATGCTAATAATTTTTATAAACAAACAGATATAGATTTATTAGCAGCTGCTGTAGGAACAGCCCATGGCTGTTACAATGTAAAACCTCACATTCAATATGATTTAATTACTAAAATTAAAGAAAGTACTAATTTGCCATTAGTTTTGCATGGTGGTTCAGGTTTAAGTGATGAATGTTTAAAAAAATGTATTAAAAATGGTATTAATAAAATTAATTTTAATACTGAATTGCAATTAGCTTGGTCTAAAGAATTAAAAAGTTATCTTAAAGAAAATAAAGATGTGTATGATCCAAGAAAAATTATTACAGCAGGTTGTAATTCTATGCAAGAAGTTATTCGGCATTATATAAAAATTTTAGGGAGTTTTGATAGATACTATGAAACAGATAATAATTAATGGAACTAATACCATATCGGGAGAAATAGCTATTAGTGGAGCTAAAAATAGTGTAGTTGCTTTAATTCCTGCAGCTATATTATCAGATAGTTTAGTAAAAATTACTAATGTACCAAAATTATCTGATTGTGATTCACTAGAACAAATATTATTAGATTTAAATTGTGATGTAATTAGAAATAAAGATACTTTTGTAATTTCAACTATGAATATGCAAAATAAATTTATATCTAATGAATTGTCCCAAAAATTACGAGCATCTTACTATTTTATGGGGTCTTTATTAGCAAAATACAATCACGTGGAAATTGGTATGCCTGGTGGATGTGATTTTGGTACTCGTCCAATAGATTTGCATTTAAAAGGATTTGAACAACTAGGTGCTAAAGTAACTGTTTTAGATGATAGAATTATTTTAGATGCACCTCAATTAAATGGTACGACAATAAATTTGGAAAAAGTAAGTGTTGGAGCTACAATAAATTTATTATTAGCAGCTACTAAAGCAAATGGAATAACTACTATAAATAATGCTGCATGCGAACCAGAAATTGATAATGTTATTGATTTTTTAAATAATATGGGAGCAAAAATAAGTGGAAAGGGTACTTCTACTTTACAAATTACTGGAGTAAAAAAGTTAGGTACTTCTCAAATAGCAGTTATTCCCGACCGCATTGAAACAGGAACTTATATGATTTTAGCAACATTATTAGGTGATTTAAAAATTACCAATACTAATCCTATTTATGTTAAAAGTATATGTGATATTTTAAAACAAATGGGAGTTAATATAGAATATAGTGCTAATGAAATCATTGTTCATAAATCATTTAATAATAAACCAATTAATATTGAAACTAATCCTTATCCAGGTTTTCCTACAGATTTAGGGCAAATAATAGCTGTTTTGATGACGCAAATAAATGGCCAATCAACTTTAACAGAGAATATTTATAATGGTCGTACAAAATATTTAGTTCATTTAAGTAATATGGGAGCTGATATCAATTTAAAAGATAATGTTACTACAATTAATGGTCCAACTAAACTAATTGGTACAACAGTCGAAGCAACAGATTTACGAGCTGGAGCAGCATTTTTAGTCGCCGGAGCAATTGCGGAAGGCTCTACTACTATAAATAAAGCTGATTTAATATTACGTGGTTATGAAAATATTGTTGAAAAACTAGATAAAATAGGAATTAATATAATTATTCAAGATGAATTAGATAAAAATTTAACACCAGAATCAGTTAAGAAAAAAAAGTTGTAATAAAAATATTGTCAAATAAAAAAAGTATGATATAATACTAAAAGATGAAATTTAAAGCAAGAAAGGAGATTATTATGAAAGCAAATATCCATC
>CANRCO010000039.1 GCA_947629125.1 uncultured Bacilli bacterium
TTATCTTTGATTCGATAATCAAATTTCTTTAGGCTACTCATGTATTTCACCTACTAAGTTTTTTCGGAGGTATTCTATTTGTTTATTAAAATACCCCCCCCCGATTTATATTATGATTCATAATTTCTTACCTCGCTTACTATTTACATTATACCAAAATTTTGCTTTGTTGCAATAAAAAATAGTGATTTTTTTCACTATTCATTGATTTATAAAGAAAGTTTAAAAGCATTTTCTTTTGAACCATTTCCACCTAAAATTTTAACATCTGATTTTAAATATAAAACTGGGCGAACCTGATTGTAGTTGCTATTAGCATAGAAATCGCACACGCTGCCATCATTACACAGATACATCACGTCATAAGCAAGACCCGCGTCAGGTGAAATAAACCATTGATGATTGCCATGGTCATCTAACCATGAATTACCTCTACATCCATGCCAATCATCTTGTGAACCGGTTTGCCCTGTTCCCCATTTATATAATGGTTCTAATAAACACGCCGCTCTTCCTTTTATATTATCTTGGCTTGGTGCTATTATTGATTCATCTCCGCTTGTTCCAAATCCATAATCACTGGGATACATTAATCCGATATAACCTGTCCATTCTGTAGGACGACCTATATATACATTTTTACTTCGTTCTGTTTTATAATATTGAACAGCTGTTAAAGTTCGATAATAATATTCACTATCAGCCGTATTATTAGGTCCACCTAAATTATATTTAGCTTTATCTATCAAATTTTTACTTTCAGTAGTTAAACCTTTTGTACTAAAATCAACAGATTCTTCCGTAAATTTTGATGGGGTTGTTTGGGCTGGTTTATAGCCATTTGTTCCATTATAATAACTTCCAACTCCTTTATAAATTTTAACTTTATTATTATCTAGTACATACCCTTCATTATCAATTGTATAATTTTTACCTGTTGCTTTCCATCCAGCTTCTACTATATCAACTGGATTTAACATCATCATTAATTGGCTATCTGACCAATCATTACTTCCATTATTACTTATTGATGAACCAACTCCAGGTTGTTTGTAATCCCAAGAATAAGCTCCAGGTAACGATTCTGCTCTTATTAACTTAACTCTTGATTCTTTTTTACCTGTTCCATCATCTATGTTATTCATGACTCCGATAACACGCCATTTCTCTCCATTAAAATCTACATAGTTGTTTGGGTCTTTTCCTATGTACCTTAAGTTATTATCTATTGTTTCATCATAAGCTAGTTGGTTGTTTTCTTCACTTATGATTCTAACATAGTCACTAGCTAGTATATTCTCTCTTTTAATACTATCTATCTCTATTTTACTTTCAAAAGTATTATTTTGTTGTAATTCATTAAAACTGGTGTTTTCATCTAACCAGATTTTTAAATTTAATGTTTTACTTTTATTGGCATTAATTCTTACTGTTGTTAAATGTTTACCTATATTATAATCTTTGTTTGTTGTTTCTCTATCTAATAAATTATTTAAATTATTTGGTTCGATTATTTTATTATCTTTATATAGTAATGTTGCTCTGATATTCTTTGCATCTAATGTATTATTCTTTTTGATATCTAAGTTTACTTCGACATATTCTTCATGATTACAATTATTATTTATGGTGAAATTATAACCATCTTGTTTTAATCCTTCACTATCTGGTGTTTGATAGGCATTTGCTATATCAATACTTGTTCCTTCAGTTACTTCTAGTTTTAAACAACCACTACTTATTTTATTTATACTTGTTTGTTCTTTTGTTGTATTCCATAAGGCATAACTTATTCCACTTATTATTAATGCTCCTACTAATACTCCCAAACAAGCTAATATCTTCGGGTACTTTTGTTTATTAAAATACCCCCCCCCGATTTGTATTATGATTCATAGTTCCTTACCTCTCTATCTTTTTTTATTATATCAAATATTTGCTTTATAGCAAAGAAAAAATAAAGAACTTTTGACATCTTTTGTCGAAGCTCTTTACTTTTGCTTTTCTATACTTATAATAGAGTCTTTAGAAACAGCTGAGTTACAGGTGACTATCACTTTTTTTAGGGAACTTTGATTTACTCTCACCCTTAGGAAGTGTGGTGTTAATATGGAAAGTATTATTATATTTTTCTTATTAGTTATTATCTTATATTTAATTAAGATAATCTTTAGATTATTAAAAATTAAATAAGACAAAAACCACCTAAAATAAGCTTAGGTGGTACACAGTGTAGTCACCTGAGTTTAGCTCAGCTGTTTCTACATTTTTATTATATGTTATTTTTATAACTTTATCAATAGTAAATTAAAAAACAAGATATTATCTATCTTGTAACATACTTAATAAATCAATTTTAAATTTATCTTTTGAAGCATTTGTCTTAGATATCATTACACCTTTATAAGTAGTTAATTCACTACGATGACCTTCTAATAAAATTTCAGTTGGTGTAATAGTATCTAATTTAATAAGATTATCTTTACGATATAATTTATAAATTAATTTAATTTCACCATGAACTTGAGTAAAACGTTTATCACTTGGTAATTTTAATTCATAAACTTCATAACCGGCTTTTTTATTTTGAGATACTTTTTCTCCTAATATTTCACCGTTTCTTAATGAAACATAATAATTAAAATTCAATTCTTTGAAAGCACCCATATTATATTTTTTTAAGGCTCTTTCTAACTTTTTAAATTCGTTTTCGTTCACATAGTCTAATATATAATTATTCATATAAAATCCCCCCTGAATCCTTATATGTACTAAATGATATCACAAAAGTCGATTTTTGTCAAGTTTTATTTAGTTTAATGTATTCCCGGGAGGGGTTTATAATAAAATTTTTTAATTAATCAGTTGCTACCTCAGTCTTATTTTTTTGAAAAAATGCTGCTAAAACATCATCAAATTCTTGTTCGCTATCTAATCCTAATAAAATATTATCTAAACCATATTTGCGAATTACAGTATCTTCTGGGTCTAAAGAATTTATTAAATAAACATATTTTTGGTTATTTAACTCTACTTCATCTAATAATATATATTCTTTATTATCTATTTCTAGCGTTGTAATTGGATTGTTCGCTTTCAACATCGTTTTTTTCCTCCTCTAAAAAATTTTGTTTAACTTCTTGGCGTAAATCTTTCATACTTTGATTATCTAAATAATCATCTAAAGTTGCATTATTTAATAGTTTAGTAATAAACTGGCTAGCTTCTTCAGGAGCCATACCTTTTTCAATTAAAGTTTCTTCCATTTCTTTTCGAGGTAAATTACTATAAACTTTATCTATTTGGTCTTTAGCATGATAAGAAAAATTGTCATATGTATTATACAAATTTGCTTTGAAATCATTTTCATCAGTTACATTTTGAGCTAAATCATTAGCAATTGCTCGATGGTTATGAAAATATGTGCCATTTTCTTGAACATGAGTTTCTTCTGCTACATAATTATCTAAATTATTTAAATAATTACGAAAAGCTACTTCATCTTTTATTCCTTTAGCTCCTACTGTAACCAAACTTATACCAATTAAAGATGCTATACCATATTTAATTGTTTTATAATATTGAGCTTTTGGTACAGTTATTTCTTTTTTAAAAAAAGGAATTTTAATATTAACAACACTAACTTGTTTCAATTTTTGATATTTTTTAAAATACTTTTCATCATCAAACACTTTTGGGTCTGTATTAGATAATGTTTTTATATAGTTTTGATAATCACTCATTTTAACACCTACTATCTACTTTAATTATATCAGAAAAATTATTAATAGCAAATTAAATATTCTCTAATTTAACACTAACTATTTTACTTACCCCTGATTCTTGCATGGTTATTCCATATAACACATCAGCATACTCCATAGTTTGTTTTTTATGGGTAATTAAAATAAATTGAGATTTGTTCTTTTTAGCATTTAAATATTGACAGAATTGTTCAACATTTGCTTCATCTAAAGCAGCTTCTATTTCATCTAAAACACAAAAAGGAACTGTTTTAATATTTAAAATAGCAAATAATAAGGCAATAGCAGTTAAAGTTTTTTCACCACCGCTTAATAAACCTATATTATTTAATTTCTTTCCTGGTGGTTGGGCGATTATTTCGATACCTGTGTTTAGAATATCATCAGGATTAGTTAATTTTAATATTCCATGGCCACCTTTAAATAAGGTTTTAAATACAGTTTGAAATTCTTCACTGATTTTATTAAATGTATCACTAAATTTAGTAATCATAATTTGGTCCATTTCATCAATTATTTCAATTAATTCATCATGAGCTTTAGTTAAATCATTCTTTTGTTCATTTAAGAAAGTATAGCGGGTATTAAGTCGTTCATATTCACTAATTGCTCCAGTATTAACCTCTCCTAAAGCCAAAAGATTCTTTTTCATTTGGGTAACATTTTGCCGAGCTATTTTTTCATCAGTTTCCAAAGGATAATCATTAGCGGCCTTTTCGTAAGTCATATTATATTCTTCGTTTAAAATATTTAAAAGATTTTCTAATTGTAAACTGTATTTATTTTGTAAAATTTCTTTTTGTTTTAAATCATTTAATAATTTATTATATTTTGAACCATATTGTCTACTACTATTTTCTGCTTCTTCTAATTGGTTATTTAAATCAAATTTTTCATCTTTTAATTTATTAATATTTTTTTCTAAAATTTCTTTTTCACTACTTGTTTTATTATATTGTTCTAATAAGATTAATACTTTTTCATCAATTTTATTATTCTTTAAATCATTTATGCCATTTATCTCATTAATTTTTTGTTTATATGTAGTTTCTAATTCTAATACTTGTTTTTCTTTAATGGCTATACTTTCTTTTAACTGAATGATTATTTTATCTAAATTAATTTGTTCTAGATTTAATTCATTTAATTTAATAGTTGTTTTTGTATATTCTTGATTATAATGTTCATTTTCTTGAATAATTTTTTCTAATTGGGTAGTAATTTTTGCTAATTGTTCTTTTTCCTTATTAAATTTATAATCACTACCACCGGTAATTGAACCTCCCACATGAATAATATCGCCATCTAAAGAAACAATTCGATATTTATAATTAATTAGACGCCCTATTTTATTTAATCCATCTAGCGATTTAACTACAATTATATTTCCTAATTGATTTTTAATAATATTAGCGTATGGTTCTTTATATTTTACTATATCACTAGCCAAAGCTATAAATTCTGAATCATTTTCAATTAATTTTAAGGTTTCCAAATCAATATTCTTTGGTTTAATTATATTTAAAGGAAAAAAAGTTGCTCTTCCTAATTTATGATTTTTTAAATAATTAATACAATTAGCTGCTATCGTTTCATTATCAACAACAATAAAATTAGTACTAGAACTCATAGCTACATTTAAAGCTTTTTGATAATCTTGTTCATAAGATATTAAATTACCTATTGTATTATGTACTCCATCAATTTTAGCATTTAATATATTACTAACAGCATAAGGTAACCGATTTTGATTATTTAAATTATTTTTTAAAATTTCTTGTTGATTTTGTAAATTTAAAATATCTTTATCTGCTTGATTAATTTTATTAGTTAAAGCTATTTTATTATTAGTTTCTTTTATAAATTGTTCATTAACTTCTTGATATTTTTTATTATTTTTATTTAAATCTTCTTTTAAAGAAATTAAATCATTATTTAATATTTCAATTTGTTTTTTAATTGTTAATTCTTCTTCTTTTAAAGAAATTAGTTCATTATTCATAACATCTTTATCTACTTGATATTTTTGACGTTCTAATGCTATTTGTTTTTCGCTGGCAATTGATGCTAATTTTTCGGTTAATGTAAGTAATTGATTATTTTGATAGTTTATTTCTTCTTCTAATTTTAAATTTTTAAGTTTTAATAATTCAATTTTTGAAGTATCAACTGTATTTTCTTTAGAAAGGGTTAATTCTTCTTCTTTTAAAATATCAATTTGTTCTTTAGTTGTTTGAAGTTGTTGATTAATATTGGTAATATCATATTGCATTAAAGCAATTTCTTGATTTTCTAAATTTTCTTTTAAAGTTAAATATTCTTGAGCTTTTTTACTTTGTTCTTTTAAAGATTCAATAGTTTGATTTAATTCATTGACTAGTAAATCGATTTTTAAAATATTATCATTAGTTTTTTCTAATTTTCTTAGACTTTCAGCTTTTCTTTTTTTATATTTTATCGTTTGAGCGGCTTCTTCAAAAATACTACGGCGCATTTCTGGTTTACTATTAATGATATCAGAAACACTACCTTGACTAATAATATTAAATGAATCATTACCAATTCCCGTATCTAAAAAAAGATTAGTTATATCTTTTAAACGTACCTTGACATTATTAATAAAATATTCATTTTCCCCACTTTTATAAACTACTCTTTTAACTTCAACTTCGTTAAAATCACTTTTTAAATAATTATCAGAATTATCAAAAACTAATGCAACACTAGCTCTATTTTGTAATTTACGGCTTTCGGAACCAGTAAAAATTACATCTTTCATTGTGTCAGTTCCCCGTAAATCTTTAATTGATTGGCAACCTAAAACCCAACGAATAGCATCCACAATATTACTTTTACCACTACCATTAGGCCCAACTATTGCAGTTATACCAGGTTGCATTTCGATATTTATTTTATCAGCAAAAGATTTAAAACCATGAGCTTTTATACTTTTTAAATACATTTTTATCTTCCTTTACATTGCTCTTTTTTTAATTGCATCATAAGCAGCTTGTTGTTCAGCTATCTTTTTACTGTGTCCTTTACCAACACCATATACAATATTATCAATCACTACTTCCACTACAAAAGTTTTATCATGAGCGGGACCACTTTCACTTACTAAATGATATTCTAAAGATTTTTTATCAGTTTGAACACATTCTTGTAAAAGAGACTTATAATCTTCTAAAAAATTATGTTCTTCTTTAATATAAGGAACAATGATATCTAAAACATATTTTTTAGCAACTTCAAAACCTTGGTCTAAATATATTGCTCCAAGAACACTTTCAAAACAATCAGCAATAATTGTATCATTAATATTTTTAATTTGTCCTTGACCAACTCTTATAATTTTATCAATACCAATTTTTTTAGAATATTCAGCTAAAGCTTGTTCACAAACATAACTAGCTCGTAATTTAGTCATTTCTCCTTCTTGATAATTCGTATTTTTAAAAAAATATTCACTCGTAATAAGTTGTAAAACACTATCACCTAAAAATTCTAAACGTTCATAATTTTCTACATTATGTTCATTAGAATAGGAACTATGAGTTAAAGCTGTTTCTAATAATTTATAATCTTTAATTTTAATATTAAATTTTTTTAGAAATTCCATAATTATTTCCTTTCTTGTAGCATCCAATATTAATAATTATACCAAAAATTAGGAAAATAGCCAAATAAAATAAAAAGTTAAACTAATTTTTCTTGATTTAAATTACATTTTTAGAAAAAATATTTAAAGATGTTTTACAATTACTAAAATTTATAGTAAAATGTAATAGGTGATTATGTGAAATATTTAGTTATTTTGCTAATAAGAGGTTACCAAGTTATACCTTTAAATTCTCATAAAATGTGTCGTTTTACACCAACTTGTAGTGAATATATGATTGGTTGTTTAGAAGAATTTGGTTTATTTAAAGGTTTATATTTAGGAATAAAAAGGTTGTTAAAATGTCGACCTAAAGGTAGCTATGGCTATGACCCAGTACCCAAAAAGGAGAGATAATTTTGAAAAAAAGTGTGAAAATTTTATGTTTATTATTTTGTTTGCTGACTCTATCCGGCTGTTTTGATAAAAAAGAAACAATTGTTAAAGATAAACCAACAATTTATACTACTGTCTATCCTGTACAGTATATAGTTGATTATTTATATAAAGATTATGCTGATATTCAAAGTATTTATCCAACTGATGCTGATGTTGATAAATATACTTTGACTCCTAAACAATTAAAAGATTATAGCTTAGGCAATTACTTTATTTATAATGGCTTAACTAATGAAAAACAAATAGCTAAATCATTAATAAATAATAATAATGCCATTCAATTAATCGATGTATCATATGATTTAAATTATAATTATGGTGTTGAAGAACTATGGTTATCACCAAATAACTTCTTAATGTTAACCAAAAATGTTAAAAATAATTTAATTAATTCAATACCAGAAAAATTTGAACAAATTAAATCAATTGAAAGTAAGTATAAAGAATTAGAAGAAACATTATCATTATTAGATGCAGAATTACGTAACACTGCTAATAATGCTAAAAGTGCTGGTAATAATAAAATATTAGCTGCAAGTTATGTTTTTAAATATTTAGAAAAATATGGTTTTGAAGTAGCTACTTTAGAAAATGTTACAGTAGATAGTAAAGAATATAATGATATTAAAAAGAATAATTATAAATTTATTTTAACAAAAGATGCTGATGAACAAAACGAAACAGTTAAAAAAATAGTAGCTGAAAAAAATTTAAATATTGCTAGAGTTAATTCAATGCATACTTTAAGTAATGAAAATATTGAAAACAATGAAGATTATATTTCCATTATGAATAAATACATTAATGAATTAGATAAACTAGTAAATGGTTAAAAAAATAACGACGCAAAGTCGTTTTTTTAATAGTTTTCCCCTTCTTCTAACATAGTAGTAATAAAAATACCATAGCCAGTTTGGACATTATCGATAATAACATGAGTAACTGCACCAATTACTTTACCATTTTGAGTTATTGGTGAACCGCTCATCCCCTGAACTATACCTCCGGTTTTTTCTAAAAGTTGTTCATCATCAATTTCAAAATATAAGTTTTTTGTTTTACTAGTAGCATTTATTTTGGTTATATTGATACTAAAATCATCAATTTTTTCACCATTTAATACTGTATGAATTGTCGCCGGACCGATTTTAACTTCATCTTTGTTGGCTACTTCAATTAATTCTTTATCAGGTAAGCTAGCAGTATATTTACCATATAATCCAACATTTGTATTTTTATTTATTGTTCCAAATTTAGTTTGATAATAAAATTTAGCATTTTTACTTCCTGGATTACCATCACTACTTTTATTAATACCCGTTATTGAACTTTTAAAAATAGAACCAGTTTTAACTTCAATTACTGAATTCGAAGTACTTTCAATTATTTCATGACCTAATGCTCCATAATAAAGTGAATTTGGGTCAATATAAGTTAAAGTACCAATACCTGTTATACTATCTTTAACATATAATCCAGTTTTATAAACTCCTTCTTCATATTTTAATTCCAATTTAGTAGTTTTCTCTTCTTTATTACGTTTAAAAGTTACATTAACCTTATTATTGGCCATACTTTTTTCAATTTCATCTGTTAATTGTTCAATTTTACTTACTGGTTGATTATTAACTTTTGTTATGATATCTCCTACTTTTAATTCAGGATTACCTTTATTATATGAACCATCAATTTTATAAAAACCAATAATTAATATTCCAGGGCTTTCAATATTTATACCAAGAGACTCTCCCCCTAAAATTATTTTTTGCGAATAAGCATACCCTATAATTGGCGAAAAAAGTAACATAAAAATAAATAAATAACTATATATTTTCTTCATTATATATCACATCCAATATTATTATGGATTTATCTTGTAAAAATAAAAAGACAATAATTGGTTACTACCAATTATTACCGTCATAAAATTATATTATATAGTAATTTTTTAAACAAAAAATAATTTGACAGATATATATTTTTTTGTTAGTATATACTTCGCAATTAAGAAAATTATTGATTTAGAATGGAGAAATTTAAAAATGGGAAAAAAACAAGTACGTTTATGGAATGAAGATATTGGAGATTATACCGCAGAAATAGAAACTACTAATTGGATTCCTATCATAGTACTTACTCTTGGTGTTGTAGCTACTTCAATATATGGTGTTGTAAAATTTTCCGGAAATGAAAGTAACACTACTGCAGTTGAAAATAGCGATGAACCAAATTTACCAACAGAAAATAACAGTATCGCATATCAAAAAAATTTAGATTATTTATTAAAAGATAGAGGTTATACAAAAATTGATGAAAACAAGAAAATTATTGCCAAAGGTACACAAGAATATTATAAAGTAATGAGAATGGATTACTATCCAGCAGAAGAGAGGTCTCGAATTAGTGTAACCTATGGTTTAATCAACGCTGATACAAAATTCGAAGAAGTTCCTTTAGGAATATATAATTATATTAGTGATGACACTGTTATATATAATAATATAACTTATCGCCAAGTTCAAACTGTTGCTGGTGAAACTGGTTTACTTAGTATGGAAGATTTTTCATATATACCAAATTATGTTTTAGATAACGAAAATCAAAAAACAAAAAAATTAACTAATACAAATGTAAATAGATAAACATAAAAACGACTTTTTGATTGAACTGAACCCCAAAAGTTGGACAGTTTAATTATTTAAGGATTGTAACCTAAATTGAATAGGTGACAGTCCTTTTA
>CANRCO010000040.1 GCA_947629125.1 uncultured Bacilli bacterium
GTTTATGAAAAACAAAGAAAAGCTATATTATTCAATAGGAATAGCAATAATTATAGCGATAATCGTCTTTTTATGCGTAGTATTTTTCAATAGAAAATATACAATAACTATGTATAATGATGGAGAGGAGTATAAGGTAAGTAAAATAGAAAAAGGAGAAAAATTAAAATTACCAGATGCTCCAGAAAAAGAAGGATATACCTTTAGTGGATGGTATGTCGATGGAAAAGAATTTGATAGTGATACAAAAATAACAAAAGATTTAGAGTTAGAAGCAAAATGGGTAAAGAATACTTATACTGTAATTTTTAAAACAGGAACAGGTAGCGACATAACAAAGAAAGTAGAATATAAAGATACAGTAGAAAAACCAAGTAATCCAACAAAAGAAGGATATGAATTTGCCGGATGGTTTATAGGTGAAGAAAAGTACGACTTTGCAACTAAAGTAACCAAAGACTTAGAAATAACTGCTAAATGGACAAAGGTAAGTACAACAAGTACGACTAAAACAAATAATACAAGTAATGTAAAAAGAACAAAAAGAAATGCTGAAGAACCAGTAGCATACCAAGTAGAACATTATTTAATGGATACAAAAGGTAAATATAGTGATAAACCAAATTATATAGATTCATATACTACTACTGTTGGAGCAAAAGCAAAACCAATTGTTCATAGTTATAAGGGATTTACCTCACCAAAAGTTCAAACAGTAACAGTAGGAAAGAATACTGTAGTTAAATATTATTATGAAAGAAATAAATATCAATTAACTTTAAATAATTCAGAAGGTATTACTGCAGTTAAGGGTAATGGTACTTATTATTATGAAGAGGAAGTAACTATTACAGCAACATTACATGAAGGATATACTTTTGAAAATTGGTTAAATGGTAAGAAAAACATAGCAGATACAATAGAAACAACAGTTAAAATGAGTGATAGTAACTTAAATTTAACAGCAACTGCAATAATAAATGATACAACTATTATTTACTATGATGAAAATGGAAATGAAATAGCAACTGATATTGATGCAGAACCTGATAAGATTGTAAGCAAAAATAACAAAGCTGAACAATATGAAACAAAAGAAGGTTACACATTTGCTGGTTGGTATACTGCCGATGGAACAAAATTTGATTTTGATAGTGATATGATGCCAACAAAAGGTGGATTGAAATTAACTGCAAAATTTGAAGCAAATACTTATACAGTAAAATTTGAAGCAAATAACGGAACAGGTCAAATGTCTGACCAATCATTTAAATATGATGATAAACAACCATTAAATACCAATAAATTTACTCGTGAAGGATATACATTCCAAGGATGGAGTAAAACTGCAAATGCTACTAAAGTAGATTACAAAGACAGTGAAGTTGCTAATTTTGCAACCAGTGGTGAAATAACATTATATGCCGTATGGAAAGCAAATGAATATACAATACATTTTGAAGCAAATAACGGAACAGGTCAAATGTCCGACCAAAAATTCACTTATGATGAAAAACAAAAATTAACTGATAATAAATTTATTCGTGAAGGATATACATTCCAAGGATGGAGTACAACTCAGAGTGGAGCAGTGGATTTTGAAAATCAAAAAGAAGTTGAAAATTTAGTAACTGAAAATAATGGTACATTAACTTTATATGCCGTATGGAAAGCAAATACTTATACTGTAAAATATGATGCAAATTTTGACGGATATAATGAAAGTGTTAATGGTAAAATGGATGACCAATCATTTACTTATGATGATGGTCAAGCATTAAATACCAATAAATTTACTCGTGAAGGATATACATTCCAAGGATGGAGTACAACTAAGGAAGGCACAAAAGAATATAGTGATGGAGAAATTAAAAATTTAACAACTAAAGATAAAGAATCTATCACATTATATGCGGTATGGAAAGCAAATGAAATAACTATTACATATCATTCAAATACTTCAAAAGAAGAAACAAAAACTCAAACATTTACTATGGAATCAAATGATTTAGAAGAAAACTCATTTAAAAATACGGTTATCTTAACTTATATAAATGAAGGTACAGGTTTAAATGAAAATAAATCAACTGAAAGTTTTGATTTAACATTTGTTAGTTGGGTTAAAGAAAATAATGAAACATTTAATAAAGAGGATTTAATTAAAGAATTAAAAGAAAAATTAAAAGAAGGTAATAGTACATTAGATTTATATGCTAAGTGGGAAGCTAAAGATAAAACTTTAGATGGAAATCCATCAGAACCAACAACAATAGATGATGATCTTAAAAATGCTAAATATTTTAAAGGATTTAAATTTGATGCATGGTATGTTAATGATGTAAAAGTTGAAAACAACAAATACAGTGTTGATAAAGATACGACTTTCGTAGCTAAATGGTTCTGTAAAATAAATATAGATGAAGTATATAAAGAATTAGCTAATGATGGAAATGGTTTATATGAAGGTACAGTTAATGAAGATACTAATACTGTTGAAATTGATATTAAACAACCAGATGCTTTAATTAAAGATTGTAATTACTTATATCTAGTTGTATCTAATTTTAGGAATACGCTTACAGTTAATGATAAAACTAAATTAAGCTATTTAGTGGGTCGTAAAATTACAGCAACTTATAATTTGGAAGATATTGGATATATAACAGATGAAGATGAATTTAGCTATACATACAGTTTCCAATTTACAAATACAGATAATAATATAATTAAAGTATCCGATTATAAAGAATTTGAAAACCAAATTTTACCATTAATTAATGATCATAAAGGTAATAGATATGAAGTAGTAGTTGATGGCTCAAATATTAAAGTTAAGTATGCTCAATCTATAGCTGATGATACAGTTGCTAGTAAAATAACAGATACTGCTGGAATCAATGCTGCATTTAGATATTTCTTTGGTATTAATGATGCTGGTCAAAAAAATGAATTAATGAAAGGTTCAACAATAATTATAGATGTAAAAGGTGCTCAAGGTGAAATGAAAGGAATAGAAATTTCTAGTGATTCCTTTAATGATATACTTACTTTTGCTGGTGAATTATTAGGCTCTTTTGAAACAGCTACTGGCTATAATAATACAAATCTATTAAATAAATATTTAGATGGTATTACATTAACAGTTAAAGTAAAACCAGCTGAAGGTAAATATCTTCAAGATGGTATAATTGATACATATACAATTACCTTTGGTCCTCAAGCATAAAAAATAAATTAGATATCACCCTAAGTGGTATCTTTTTTTATGCTTAATTCTAATGAAAATCAAATGTTACAAAAAAACTTGACAAAAATACTATCTTAATATAGAATACAAACCAATTAGAAAGGGATTTTATGAATTAAGGGGGTTTTAATTGATGAAATCGGATAAAAGTAAAGTTTATTTTTTAGCTAAGATAATTATCTTAGTAGCATTTGTTGCTGTAGCATTGTTATTATTAAATCGTAATGATTTAAAATTGACTTTGTATGCTGATGGAGAAAAATATAAAATTATCTCTATTCAACGAGGTCAAAAAACTGGAGAACCTTCTGCTCCAGAAAAAGAAGGATATGATTTTGCGGGTTGGTATTTAGATGATGAACTATTTGATTTTAATAAAAAAATCACAAAAAACATGATATTAGAAGCTCGCTATACCAAAAAAGTATATACCGTTACATTTAAAATCATTAATAAAAATTCTATTATAGAAAAAGTAGAATATATGGATAAAGTCCGCAAACCAGAAAATCCAACAAAAGAAGGATATGAATTTAGTGGTTGGTATGATGGAACTAAAAAATTTGATTTTAATACTAAAATTACTAAAAATATAGTTTTAGAAGCTCGTTGGTTAAAACAAACTAATGCTTCTACGCAAGATAAAAATGAATCTAATTCTAGTTCTAATAGTGTTAAAACTAGTAAATTAGTCAATAAACGGAAAAATTCTAGTACTAGTAGTAATACTACAACTGGAATTTATGAAATTCCTAAAAAAGAAATTGAATATCGAGTTGAACATTATTTAATGGATGTTTATGGTGAATATAGTATTATTCCCAATGCCATTATAACTAATACTGCTTTAGAAGGAACTGTTATAACACCAGAAGTTAGAATATATAATGGCTTTAGTTCTCCTAAAGAAGTGACAGTAAGTTTAAATAGTGAAAATAATGTTATTAAATATTATTATGAACGAAATAAATATAATGTAACTTTAGAAAAAACTAAAGGAATTAAAGAGTTAATTGGAACTGGTTCATATTATTATCAAGCAAATATAGATATTGAAGCTACTTTAGATGATTATTATGAATTTGCTGGATGGTCAAATGGTGAAAGTGACGCAAGTTTTACTTATGAAATTCCAGCTAAAGATTCTAAATTTACAGCTAATGCCAAACCTATAGTTTACAATATTGAATATAAATTAAATGGTGGAACAGTAGAAAAAGAAAATCGCAGTGAATATACAGTTGAAGATAGCTTTGAATTAACTGAACCAACAAAAGTAGGTTATACTTTTGACTATTGGTTAATAAATGGCAAAAAATCTAACAGTTTAATACCATTAGGTACTCATGATGATTTAGTAATTGAAGCAGTATATAAACCAAATACTGATACTAGATATACAGTTGAACACTACTTAATGGATTTAGATGGAATTAAATATACTTTAGCTGGTAGGGATGGTTTATATGGTACAACTGATGCAACAGTTACTCCAAATGTCCGTACGTATCCTGGTTTTACTTCACCAACTAAAGAGTCATTAACAATTAAACCAGATGGTTCAGCAGTATTAAAATATTATTATAAACGAAATAAATACAATGTTACTTTAGAAAAAGGTACTGGTATTTCTAAAGTAACAGGTTCTGGAAATTATTACTATGGACAAACTATAAAATTGGGTGCTGAAGTAGAAAAAGGTTATACATTTGCTAATTGGATTGGTAATAATACAACTTATAATGTAGTAGATCCTGAAATTAAAATACCAGCTAATAATTTATCTTTTAAAGCAACTGCTACAGCTAATAAATATACAGTAACATTTGATTTAAATGGTGGAGTTGGAGAAAATATAGTTAAACAAATAAGTTATAAACAAACTATTAGTGCTCCTGAAAATCCATTTAAAGAAGGTTATACATTTGTTGGATGGTACAAAAATTTAAATGATAGTAAAGCTTTTGATTTTAGTACTCCAATGCCTGCAGAAAATTTAACTCTTTATGCTAAATGGGAACCAATCAAATATGTAGTTCAATTTAATGCTAATGGTGGATATTTTGAAATAGGTAATGATAAAAGTGAAATCTTTACTTTAACAAATCCACAGTATAATGAACTATTAACTGAACCAACTAAACCGATTAGAACTGGTTATACATTCTTAGGTTGGTATAAAGAAAGTAGTTGCACAAATAAATGGGATTTTAAAGTTGATAGAATGCCTTCTCATGGAATGGTACTTTATGCTAAATGGCAAGTAAATACTTATACAATTAAGTTTAATCCTAATGGTGGAGAAGGAGTAATGTCAGATCAAACATTTACTTATGGCGTAGCTCAAAAATTAAATGCAAATCAATTTACCCGTGATGGTTATGATTTTGTTGGTTGGAGTGATCAAGCTAACAATGTCGTAAAATATCAAAATCAACAAGAATTTTCTGATTTATTAACAAGTGGTACAAAAACTTTATATGCCGTATGGAAAGTTAAATCTATTCAAATTACATATTATTCAAATACTAAAGAAAATAATTCGTTTAGCCAAACATTTACCTATACTTCAAATAGTTTAGCAAGTAATAGATTTAGTAAAAATTATCAAATAACTTATAACTATGATTCAAAAACTGAAATTCAAACAGTTGATTCTAAATTTGAATGTTGGACTGATTTATTTAATGGTAGATGTTATACACCAGAAATTATTCGTCAAGAAATGGATACAAGAAATACTCAAAACATAAATTTATATGCTAAATGGCAAACCCCAGTAGTTGATTTAAAAACCGCACCAACTAAAAATGGTTACAAGTTCTTAGGATGGTATAATAATACAAATAAAGTATCATCACCATATACAGTATATGATAATGTTACTTTAACTGGTAGATATGTTTTAGTTGTCAATCCAAATGACTATATTAATAGTATTATAGATAGTAGTAATACAACATTTGATACTAATAATAAACAACTAACTGTTAATATTAATGAACCAGAAAATACTTTAACAAGTATGATGGCAAGCAATAATAATTTAATTGCTAATATAGGTACAGTATTAAATAAAGATGAAGTAAAACATATAATTATTTCTTATAATAATCAAGAGTTTATGTTTAATAATTCAACAACTGTTACATCTGATGCAATGAAATTATTTACTGCAATTACTAATGCTTCATTAACTGAATCATTAACTAAAAAACAAAGTATTTTAGTAGGTAAAACTATGACAATGAAAATAGTTTTAGATGAAACTAAAGCTATAACAACAGATGATAAAACTACAGCAGAATATAAAATTGAATTTGTTAATCCAAATGTTTTAACAGTAGATGCTTATAGTAAGTTTGAAACAAATATTTTACCTTTAATGAATAATCATAAAGCTACTAAATATGAAATTAAAGTAAATAGAAACAATATAGATGTTTTATATGCTAATCCAGAAGCTAGTTTAGTTAGTGGTTTAGAAGGTTCAGGAATTAAAACAGCAATGCAAACATTCTTAGCTAGTGAATATATAGATTCAATAGATATTAAATTACCATATGTTAATAATCCAGATAGATTATATAATATTCATGTTAAAGCTGATGATGTATCTAATAGTAATTTCATTAATTTTGGTTTAGGCTTATTAGATGATTTAGAAAGAGTAACTGGTGTAGATGATGGCTGGAAACTTCAAAATAAAGATTTAAATAATTTTGCAATAAGAATTGTTATAAATGCTAAACAAGGAAAATATTTCCAAGATGGTATTATTAATGAATACAATTTGAATTTCCAAGCAGCTAATATAGCACCAGCAAGTATCTATTACAGTTTTACTTTAGACCAAGATAATAGATATGGTATTTAAATATAAAACAAAACTTATGGAAGTAAGTTTTGTTTTTTTTATGTCCAGATGAGATATTTGCAAATAACTATACAAAATATTATTATTTTTAAATATTTATATCTTGCAAATGAATATAATTTTGGTTATAATTAAAAAAGATAGAGAGGTAAGAATTTATGAATAATAGCACAAATCGGGGGGGGGTATTTTAATAAACAAAAATACCCAAAGAAAAAATATGTAATCGGAGCAAGTATTTGTTTAGTACTTTTAATTGTAATTGGTGGAACATATGCATATTGGACAACAACGCAAAAACAAAGTGATGTAAATAGAATAACAAATACTTGTTTAAAACTAACATATGAAAATAAAGACTTAGAAGGACATTCTACTAATGGTATAGACTTAGAAAAAGCTTTTCCAATAATAGACGAAGACGGAATGAAATTAGAAGGTTATACTTTTACCATAAAAAATGAATGTGATAGTTATGTAGATTATAGTATAAACTTGGAAAGTTTGAATGCAGTAGAACAAGCAAAAAGAATAAATATAAATTATTTAAATGCAGTATTAGATGATGAAACAATTAAAACTTTAAATAACTACCCAAGTGTAGATAAAATATTACCAAATGAAGAAAGTTATGATGCCAGACAATTAATAACAGGAACATTAGAACCAAAGGGAACAGAAGGAGCAAATAGAGAATATACATTAAGAATGTGGTTAGATGATGCAACACCAGATAGTGAAATGAATAAAAGTTATCAAAGTAAGATAACAATATATGGAGAAGTAAGCGATAGTATAAGTGCAGTAAATAAAATAAGAAATGTAGCAGCAGTAAAAACAACATCCGAACTAAGAAAAGACCAAACAGTCGATAATAATATTAGATATATAGGAAAAAATCCAAATAACTATGTTAAATTTAATGATGAAGAATGGCGAATCATTGGAGTAATGAATAATGTAGAAGATAGTAGTGGTAATAAAGATACAAGAGTAAAACTAATTAAAGCAGAAGCTTTAGGACAAATAGCCTGGGATGCTCCATGTGAATCTCCAAAAAATGACAGTGAAACAGACCATTGTATATCATATCCAGATTATAAAAACAAATGGGAAAAAGCAACATTACAAAAATTATTAAATGGACCATATTTAAATAGTATAAAATCAGATGAATACAATCGTTGGACAAAAGAATTAATTGGATTTAATTATGATGAAAGTACAAGGCATTATGAAAAAATAGATTTTACTGAATCAGGAATTAAAGAGAAGTATCGTAATATGATAGATACTGTAAAATATAAATTAGGCGGACCGGATTGGAGTAGTAGCAAAGAAAATTATATAGGAAAATTAACACCTAATTTATTCTATAATATTGAGCGAAGTAATTATGTATATCCAGGGAATCAAACAGAATGGACAGGACAAATCGGTTTAATATATCCAAGTGACTATGGATTTGCTACTGCAGGAGGTGAAGGAATAGAGACTTCAAGTCAAGAAAAATATACGACATCATTAGAAACTTGCATGTCTGCACCTATATATAATTGGTACGAAGATGAAAATGTTGGTTGTCGAGATAATGATTGGCTATATCAAGGAGAAGGAGCACATCAATGGACCGTTTCTCCGTTTGCTGACTCTAGCGGCTACGTGGTGCATGTGTATGATGGTGGCGACGTGCGCAGCAGCGACACGTGCTATGCGTTTCTTGTTCGTCCAGTCCTTTATCTGAAATCTGATGTAAAAATAGTTAGTGGAATCGGAACCAAAGAAAATCCATTTATTTTGGAACAGTAGTAGTATGTGCCGTAAGATGGCGGAAGTCATCTCGGCACCGGTAAAAAGGCTTTTATAAAATTTAAATATAAAAGTAAGGTATGCTTAATAATTTCTCCGTATGCTGACAATAACAACAACGTGGTGCATGTGTATGATGATGGCAACGTGAACAACAACAACACGAACAATGCGTTTCTTGTTCGTCCAGCCCTTTATTTTCTTAGCTATTCTATGGTCAAGGCTATAGTTTCAAAAGGGTAAAGGACAAAGCATATCTTTGAGCTTAGCTCTAGAATAAATATACGTACATCAAGGTATACGTATCTTGATTAAGAGGCGTATAAAAATGTTTAGTAGTACAAAATTTTTTGTGCTGCTTTTTTTTAGAATAAAAAGGTGAGGAGTAAAAAATGCAAAAAAATAATATTTTAGTTATTCGTAAAAGTGGGAATTTTTATCATGTATTCGATGAAGATAGTATAATATTATGGTATTTATTAGGTTATAAAATAGTTAATCGCAAAGTAGGTTATCCATTATCAGCAAATGCAAAAGTTTTGACTGTTTTAGAAGAAAATCACATTCACTATAATCTAATTATTAGTGATAGAGAAGAAATTTATCATAATTCAGGAATTAATAAATATAGTCGCTTATTAAAAAAAGCACAATTAGCTTATGAAAAAAATAAAAATATTGATAAATTGATGATGCAAATAAATAATTTAAATGAAGAACAATTAGATAGAATTATAAATTTTATAGAGGAAATTATTAATGAATAAAGAATTTTATATAGCAATATCGATAAAGAAATTTATAAATAATTTAGATGAAATGATTATTAATATACCAAATAAAGAAAGATATTTAAAATATAAAATCAAAAAAGATGCTTTTAATCTTTTAGAAAATGTATATTTAGCTAATTATAATGATTTAGTTAATCGAAAAGAACATCAAAAAATCATCTTAACAAAAATATCAATGCTTGATTATTATTTAGAATACTTATATCGTAAAAAATATATATCACATAAAATGTGTGAAAATAAATGTGATTATCTTCTAGAAATAAAGAAAATGATTTATAAATGGATTAAAACTAATGAAAAATGTTAATATTTTAGATATTATTGATGTTTATGAACAAGAAGTAAAAAAACATACTAAAAATAAAAGGAAAATATATCAATTTGAAAAATATTTTATGCAAAATATAATAGATATATATCATGATTTACAAAATATAGAAAATAATTATTATTGCTCTTATAATATATTTTTAATTTATGAACCAAAATGTCGAGTTATAATGTCTTTAAATATTAAAGATAAAGTTATAAATCATTATATAGCTCGTAATATATTAATTAAAAAATTAGAGAAACATTTAATATTTAATAATATTGCTACTCGTAAGAATATGGGAACTGATTATGGACGAAAGTTAATAAAAAAATATTTAGAAAAACATAAAAAATATTCTAAGTTTTATATTTTGAAATTAGATATATCTAAATATTTTTATTCTATCGACCATCA
>CANRCO010000041.1 GCA_947629125.1 uncultured Bacilli bacterium
TGGTTTTTATTATTTAATGGGAGATATTGCTCGTTTACATGAAGCAATGATTGCCTATGCCCGCGATTTTATGATTGATAAAGGTTTTACTTATTGTATACCACCATTTATGATTAGAAGCGATGTAGTTAATGGCGTTATGAGCTTTGAAGAAATGGATGCGATGATGTATAAAATTGAAGGCGAAGATTTATATTTAATTGGTACTAGTGAACATTCAATGATTGGTAAATTTAAAAATCAAATTATTAAAGAAGAAAATTTACCAATATGTATGACGGGTTATTCACCTTGTTTTCGTAAAGAAGTAGGAGCTCATGGTATTGAAGAACGTGGTTTATACCGAGTACACCAATTTGAAAAACAAGAAATGATTGTATTATGTAAATTAGAAGATGCGATGGATTGGTATAACAAAATGTGGTCATATACTGTTGAATTTTTCCGTAGTTTAGATGTACCAGTTCGAACACTAGAATGTTGTAGTGGTGATTTAGCTGATTTAAAAGTTAAATCTTGTGATGTTGAAGCTTGGAGTCCAAGACAACAAAAATATTATGAAGTTGGTTCTTGTTCAACTTTAGGTGATGCCCAAGCAAGACGTTTAAATATTAAAACTAAAACAGATGATGGTAATATTTATGTAGCAACTTTAAATAATACCGTCGTAGCTTCTCCAAGAGGACTAATCGCTCTAATCGAAAACAATTATCAAGAAGACGGAAGTATTTTAATACCAAAAGTTCTACAACCATACATGGGTGGAATGACAAAGATTCAAAAAAGTTAAATAAAAAAATCATTAGTTATTTTTCTAATGATTTTTTAAATTTCTTTTTTTAGTTTTAGTATAATAAACTTTAGTTTCTTCTAATTTGTATGTATTATTTTCTTGTTTTTCTAAAATTATATTTTTATTAAGATATTTGTTTTTTAAATATTCTGGTAAATAATTAAAGTCATAAACTAAAACTTTATTTAAAGGTTCTTTGCCAATATAATATTTTGGTTGGAAATGAATTAAAAATTGTCTTGGTTCATTATCCTCTTTACTATTTTGTAAAATTGCTAAATAATAAGGAACATTTTCTTTAATTAATAGTAAATCTTGTGGTTCAATTGCATTTCTAAATATAATATTTATTTTTTCTACATTATCTTCTTTATTTTTCATAATTTTTCCTTTCTTTTAATTTTAACAAGCAATCATATTCTACCACAATTATTTAGGAATGCAAGTGTAACTTTTTGTTTACTTAAATTAAAAAAAATGATAAAATTTAAGTTATAAGATATAGTTATGCATACTAAATGAGGTGATTAAAAAATGCCAGCTTGGATTAATGAATTTTTACTAGGTATTGATGCCTTAATATATAGATTTATAGTTTATGTTTATGAATTATTCTTTACTTTAGCCGATGCTCGCTTTTTTTCTGAAGAATCTTTAGAAGTAATATTTAATCGAGTTTATTTAGTAATTGGCGTAGTAATGCTTTTTATTGTTGCTTATTCTTTATTATCTAGTATAGTTGATCCTGATAAAACTGCTAAAAGTCATGGTAGTCCTGGCAAAATTATTTTTAATATTGTTTTTAGTTTGGCTTTAGTAGTAGTTATTCCTCAAATTTTTAATTTTGCATACCAATTTCAACATGTTTTGTTAAATAATAATGTAATTGGTAATATAGTTTTAGGTACAGAAAATGGAGGTGTTAATACTTCTTCGTCTTTAGCTCGAGCAGGGGGAACATTTGCTCAGCCGGTTTTACAGGCTTTTTTGTATGTAGATAAAGATGAAAATGGTAAACTAATATGTCCTAATATTGATTGTGAACTTTGCATAATGGGAAGAGAAAATGTAGAAGGTGTATTTGATAGAAATGTATGTAGTGCTAATGGATATACTTCTGATAATTATACAGTAGGTGCAGTAACAGAAGATACTAGTTGGTGGGAAGTACTTGGAGATGCAGTTATGGATTTAAATACTCATGGAACGTGGTCATTAGGCAAAAAGTATATAAAAGAATGGTACAACAATCAAACTTCTAATAATTTTTATGTTGATTATCTTAAGTTTCAAATTGTATCTAATGGTATTAATGCATTACCAGAAGGTGAAGAAAAAACTGGATATTTAAAAGATTTAGATAAAGCAGCTATATTTTTAAATTCAAATTATAATGAGCAAATAACTTATGGGGGAATGATGAAACAAGTAGAAAATGGTTCTTTTGTTAGTTTGACTTCATTTGCTAATGAAGCTAAAAATAAAGGTATAGTTCATTATAGTTGGCCTTTATCAACTATTGCTGGTTTATTTGTTTTGTGGATATTATTTTCATTTACTATTGATATGGCTTTACGTTTAATTAAATTAGGATTTTACGAACTTATTGCACCAATTCCAATAATGGCTCGAGCTTTACCGGGTAAAGGAAATAATATTTTCAATGATTGGGTTAAAGTTACGTTAGCTACTTTTATGGAAGTCGTAGTTAGATTATTTACAATTACTTTTGCAGTTTTAGCAATTAAAGTAGTGGGAGATTTAAAAGATACTTCTCCCTTATGGTCTAGTTTAAATAAATTAGGTCCGGTACTACGCTTAATAGCAATAGCTTTGATTGTTATGGGTATTGTAATGTTTATGAAAGAATTACCAAAATTAATTTCTAAAATAACAGGTATAGATTCTAAAAATATGAAACTTGGAATTAAAGATAAATTACTTGCTGGTGGAGCATTTACGGCAGCCGGTGCAATAGCTGGAGCTACTCGAAGTGCAGTTGGAGCTGGAGGTAGACAAGTTCAAAATGTTAAAAATAATTGGAAAAATGCTAATACAAAAAGAGGAAAAGTTTGGTCTGCTGTAAAAGGTGTTGGATTAGGCCTAGCAGGTGGAGCTACTAGTGGTGCATCTGGATTTTTAAGAGGTGGTTATGCTGCTAGAAATGCTAAAGGTATTAAAGAAGGCGTAGCAAGTGGTAATGCAGCCGCTTTATCACAAATGGCTGCTGTAAATAAAAGAAATGCATATTTTAGTAGGCAATTTGTAACCGAAGATGGAATTGATGTGGCTGGTGGTATTAAATCAATGGCAGGAGATGCTAAAGCGAAGATTAAATTTAAAGCAGCAGAATATGCCGGATTAAATGTTGGCTTACAAGATGTAACTCGTCAATCATTAAAAAATGTTCAGGATGTTCAAGATAGAATATGGGATATTTGTGTTAAATGGCTTGAATTTAATGAAAATGCTATAAAACCTCCTAAAAATTTTAAATTTAAAGGCTTAAATGGTGATGATGTAGATTTTGATACTTTTAGAAATGGTTGGAAAACTACACATGGTGAAGATATTGGTGAAATGACTTTGGATGCTATAAAAACAAGAGCAAAAACTTATGAGCAGAAGGGCGATTCAGATAATGCGATAATTTGGGAGCATATTTATAAATCAGGTAAAATGCAAGCAACTAAAGATCAACAAAAAATCTATTTGGAAAATCGCGATGCGAAAATTAAGGATCCTACTACTGGTAAAATGGTTGATAATAAAAATTACAACTCTGAAATTCAAGCTTTATTACAACAATTCGCTAAATCAGCTGCAGCTAGTGGTGAATATTTAGGAGAAATTGCTACTTTACAACGAAAACTTGCTAATAAAGATTATGCTGGTGCTGTAGATTTATATATGAGAGAAGCTTATGGTGCTAGTAGGCAAGCAGCATCTGTATTAAGTCGAGATAATTTATTAAAACAACAAGCAGCTCAACAAAACAAAAAATAATTTAAAGGAGGAATAAAAAGGTGAACAATGGTAATTATTTAATTCCGGCCAATTCAAAAAAATCAATGTTGATACTAGGATTTTTTACTACACTTGATTTAATAGTGTTTGGTATTGGAGTAGTACTTACATTTGGTATGTTGGTTATTGGTAGTCAAGATAATAATATAGTAAAAACAATTATTATATTATTGCCAGCTTTAATTTCGGCTTTCTTAGTTTTGCCAGTACCTCATTATCACAATGTTATGCAATTAATTATTAACATAATAAAATTCTTTACGGAAAGAAGAAGATATTATTGGAAAGGATGGAATATATATGGCGAAAAATAAAAAAGAAATATCTAAATATACCGAAGATTGGTTACCAATTAGAAATATTGCCAATGGAATGATTCAACTGGATAGCGGTGAATATTTAACTGGAATAAAAATCGCTCCTAAAAATATTTTTATTCTTGATCAAGGTGCTCAAGATAATATAATTTTTCAATTACAAACTTTCTATAATATGATAGATTATGAATTTTGGATTATTATAGCCGATCGACCTGTAGATATAAATATGTATATTTCTGAATTACAACTTTTATATCGTCAAAATCCTAATCCTGTTGCTCGTAAAATTATTATGCAAGATATGAATAAAGCTAATCTTTTTATGAGTGCTGAATATAATGTTGTTGATACAGAATACTTTATTTTATTTAAAGAGAAACGAATGGAAGTAATTCAAAAACGTTTACACAATTTAATTTCAGCTTTAGCTAATTGTGGCTTAAATTCTAGTCAAGTATCTAATGAAGATATGCGCATGCTTTTAGATAATTTCTTTAATGGGGGAATTGCTACTAATTTTGGGACGGTGATGGCATAATGGCATTGAAAAGTGAAGTCGCTCCAAAGGGAATGGAGTTTAAACCAACAGAATTTATTATAGGTAGTAAATATTGTACAATTTTTACAATTGTATCTTATCCTAAAAGTATTCCAGCTGGTTATTTATCAGATATAACTAGTATAAATGGGGTAAAAGTAGTAATTAAACATATTCCAATTGCTTTTTCAACTGTTCAAAAAATGTTAAATAAAGAAATTGCTGATTTGAAAAATCGTTATCAAACAGAAAAAGACCGAACAATGCAAGAAAGAATTCGTCAAGATTATGAATCAATTGACCAATTTGTGCAAATGTTAGCTGCTACGCAAGCTCGTATTTTCGATTTTCAAATGCATATTTTAATTAGTGCAGATAGTAAAGAAGAACTAGACCTTAAAAAAATTCAAGTTCGTAATTTCTTAGATGCTTTAGGTATGCGTGGAGTTTCTTTAATGTTTGAACAAGAAAAAGTACTTAAATCAATGATTCCAGTATTTCCTAAACAAGATGTGGAAAATCGAGTTGGTACACCGATTCCATCTATTACCTTAGCAGCTATGTATCCTTTTGTTTTCGATAGTATTAAAGACCCAGGAAATGCAACACTTTTTGGTGTAGATTTCTCTGGTGGAGTCATTTTATTTAATCAATTCTTATATCAAATTCGTAAAGAATATAACCGAAATAATGCTAATATGATTTTACTTGGTACTTCTGGTAGTGGTAAATCTACTGCTGCTAAATTGTTATTACGTAATCATATTCGTAATAATTGTAAAGTTATTTGTATTGACCCAGAAGGTGAACTAGAAGATATGGCTCGAACTTTACGTGGTGATTTTATCGATTTAGGTAAGGGTGGAAACTTTGGTATGATTAACCCTTTAGAAATCGTTGTAGATGCTGATGAAGAAGAAATTGCTCAAGGTTTAGGTTACACAATTTTAACTAAAACTTTACAACAATTAAAAGCTTTTATGAAATATTATATTCCTTCAATTGAGGAAGATGTTTTAACGATGTTTAGTGAAGTTGTTCAAGATACTTATAAACGTTTTAAAATTGATTTTAATACAGACTTTACTAAATTTACATCTAAAGATTATCCGACATTTGATGATGTTTATGCAACTATTAAAGGTCGGTTATTAGCAATGCCAGACCAAAGTCAAGAAAAAAATATTATGGAACGTTTAGAGTTAAAAGTTCGTCCATTAATTAAAGAATTAAGATATTATTTTACAGGACATACAACTTTAAATATCAATAGTGATTTTGTTGTCTTTAATATTCGGGAATTAATGAATAGTGATGAAAATATTAAAAATGCTTTATTCTTTAATATTTTAAAATATGCTTGGGGTATGTGTTTGGATAAAAGTGTTAATACCGTTATGATGGTTGATGAAGCCCATGTATTACTTTCAAATGAAAATAATTTAGGAGCAGAATTCTTAGCCCAAATTCAAAGACGTTCTCGTAAATATAATACGGGTACAATAATTATTACACAACAACCAACTGACTTTGCTTCACCAAATATTATTGTTCATGGTAAAGCGATATTTGATAATGCTTCGTACTATTTAGTTATGGGTTTAAAAAAGCAAGCTGTTGATGATTTAGCTCGTTTAATTGATTTAAATGAAAATGAAAAAAATAGTATAAAATATTATAATCAAGGAGAAGGACTATTTATTTGTGGTTCTAGAAGAATGAGAATTAACGTTGTAGTAACACAAGAAGAACTAGATTCATTTGGTGCTGGTGGCGGTTTTTAAGTTTAGTAGAATGGTGGTGAAGTATTATGGCTATTGATAGACAAAGAGCAAATAGAATTGCTAAAAATTTTAACAATGTAGAAAAAAGAGAAGATGTAAGTGATACTTCACCAATTAAATATCGTAAAAATTCTGCCTATCAACAAAAAATAAATTCTGCAGCAGAAAATGATAATGAAAATACTGATGATTTTGAAGAAGATAGCGAACAAACAGAAGAAGAGCAAGAATTAAATAACGAAGAAGCAATTGAACCTAATGAATCAGCTAATAATCAACAGGAAGAGTCTAATCAACCAAAGCAAGAAACTAATAATTCCATTGTTAATGGTGCTAAAAATTTAATTAAAAAGAAAGCTGTTGCTTTTATTGCTACAAATCCCTATGTACTGGCAATAATAGCTGGTGTAGCATTTATTTTTATTATTATTTTTTTGATAATAATAATTTTTGGTGGTAGTATTGATAGTAACGAAAATAATAGTTATGATAATAATCAAAATACACTATGTAGTAAAATATCTTTAAATGCTACTAGTTTATCGCGTGCAGATTTTATAAGTAAATTACAAGCTAGTACTAGTGTTGCAGAAATTTTTAAACAAAATGCTGGTACAATTTATGATTTAGCATCTAATAATAATGTTAATCCAGAATTGGTAGTTGTTAGAGCCCAAGTTGAAGGATATTCTCCGGGAACTTTATATCAAAATTATTGGGGTATTGGATGTACAAATACTGGTGGTGTTGCTGCTTGTAAATCTTATAAATCTTTTTCTGATGGTGTTTTAGGTTTTGTTAATTATGTTTCACAATATAATTCGATTGAATCTTTAATGACTAAATATGCTTATATAGGTGAATATTGGTATAATCCTGGAAGTTCGGCAGTTGGTGGTTGTTATTACTACCCATATATTAAACAATATATGACAGAAAGTAGAGCAGCAGCAGTTGGTGGTTATTGTTCTTCTGATAAAGCTTGTAGTACCGCTGGTGGTAATAATTGTAATAAAACTACTGAAGAAGACCAACTAGCTTATACACAATATCAAATAAGTAAAATGACAGATGTAAGAAAACAGATTTTTAACTTAGAGGAAGATGTATGTAAAAAAACTGAAACTGGCGATATAGTATTAGATGGTAATTATCAACCAACATGTTCTTTATACAATCAAAGTGATCCAAAATGGAAAAGTATTAGTTTAGGTGGTTCATCTAATATGGGAAGTTCTGGTTGTGCAGTTACATCTTTAGCTATGGCTATTTCTTGTTATGCTCCAACTATAACTGTTAAAAATTTTGATGCTGAAACGTTTATTAGATTATTAAATTCAAATTCTTGTTTTGTTAATAACGGTGCTATAGTTTGGAGTTGTGGTATTATCAAAAAAATAGCTCCAAACATTAGTTATGTTGGTCAATTTAATTTATCTGGTAGTGTTGCAAATAAAGTGGCTCAAGTTCAAGAACATGTAAATAATAAACAATTTGTTTTATTACATGTAAGTAATAGACAATATAGTACCCATTTCGTTTTATATGATAGTTATTCTAATGGTAAATTTAAAGTATTAGACCCAGCTGGTGGTAAAGTTAAATATTATGATGTTAATGATATTAAAGATATAAGAACATTTTCTTATTAGGAGGAATATTTATGATTAGTAAATATAAAAAACCGATTTTAATCATTGCTATATTAATAATAATTTATTTAGTAATTGCTTTTTTCGTACTACAACCATTTAAAAAAGAGAATAATAATTCTAATAGTAATATAAATGAAAACAATAATGAAGAAAATGAGCAAAATAACAACAATAATACTAATAACGGTTCTAATTCTAATAATAATGAAAAAGTAAAAACATCTTATTTAGTACTAGGTGATAAAATCTGGAAATATCAAAATAATTCTTGGCGTAAAGAAAATCCTGAAAATGCAGAAGATGTTAAATTCAATATTTATTCAGCAAATGAATTAAAGGGCAAATATTATTTAAAATATGGCAATACTTGGAATTTATTCGATGATAATAATAATTACGTTGCCTTTGATGAAGAATTTTATGCTTATGATGAAAATTTAGATTTAACTAATATAGCTTTTACCACTCAAAACATTACTGAATTAGAAATTGAAGAAATAAAAAATAATTATAATATTCAAATTAATTCGGCTGATTTAGTTATTAATAATTTGATGACAATTGATTTAAATGATGATGGTAATTTAGATAAATTAGTGTTTGTTTCTAATTTAGATTATGAAACAGTCAAAGACCATTATTATAATATTGCTTATGCTAATATTAATGGAAAAATTATAGACATAATTAGAGAGATTGCTTCACCCGATAAATGCTTAGATACACCTAATTATGAATTAGATTATTTATTTAAAATTGAAAATAAATTATATTTAGTATTTTATCAAAAGTTTTTTTCTAATGCTGGTAGACCAGGATACAATTTATTTTATTTAAGTGATAATAAGTATATAAAAATAGATTAAAATTAAAATTAATTTTAGCTTTAATTAAATAATTAAATATGGTAATATACATTAAGAAATGGAGTGTTAATATGCGTGTTTTTAGTGAACAAGAACAAGTAAGAAGAGATAAATTAGAACAAATTAAAAATTATACTAATCCTTATCCCGAAAAATATGAAACAAATTATTCTTTGGAACAAGCTAGTAAATTAGCAGATGAAACTAAAAATGTTAAAGTAGCTGGAAGAATAGTTTTAATGCGTAAAATGGGTAAATTATCTTTCTTAACTATTAGTGATATAGCTGGTAAGATTCAAATATCAATTAAAGTTGATTGTGTTGGTGAACAAAAATATCAACAATTTAAAGAAATGTTTGATATTGGTGATTTTATTGGAGTTGAAGGAGAAATTTTTACAACTCATACAGGGGAAAAAACTATTCGAGCTAATAGTTATGAATTTTTAGGTAAAGCATTAAGACCACTTCCTGAAAAATTCCATGGTTTAGAGGACCAAGAAACAATTTATCGTAATCGTTATGTCGATTTAATTAAAAATGAAGATAGTAAGAAAAGATTTTTATTAAGAAGTAAATTTATAGCTGAATTACGAACTTATTTAAATAATTTAGGTTATATTGAAATCGAAACTCCAATCTTAAATAATAAAGCCAGTGGAGCAACAGCTAAACCATTTATAACTCATCATAATTCTTTGGATATTGATTTATATTTACGTATTGCTCCAGAAACTTATTTAAAAAGAGCAATTATCGGAGGTTTTACTAAAGTATTTGAAATAGCTCGTTGTTTTCGTAATGAAGGTATGGATACTACCCATTTACAAGATTTTACAATGATTGAAGGTTATGGTGCTTATTTAAATTATGAAGATAATATGAAATTAATTCAAGATATGCTCCAAACAATTATTAAAAATGTTTTTGGTACTTTAGAAATTGCAATTGATGATAAAGTAATTGATTTAAGTGGTAATTGGGAAAGTGTTTCTTTTCGAGATGTAATTTTAAAATATGCTAATATTGATATTGAAAAATATAAGACTAAAGAAGAATTATTAGCTAAAATAAAAACTGATAAAATTGAAATTGATAGTGAAACACCTTTAGAAAATTTAGGTTATGGTAATTTAGTTGACCAACTATATAAAAAAGTTGCTCGTCCATATATGATTAAACCAGTATTTTTAACTCAGCACCCAATTAGTTTATCACCTTTAGCTCGAGCTAATGATAAAAATCCGGAGTTGACTGACCGTTTTCAATTAGTTATTAATGGTGTTGAAGTAGTTAACGGGTATTCTGAATTAGTTGATCCAATAGAACAAGAAAAAAGACTTATCGAACAAGCTAAATTAAAAGAAGCTGGTGATGAAGAAGCAATGCCAATGGATTATGATTATATTGAAGCAATGGAATATGGTATGCCACCAATAAGTGGTT
>CANRCO010000042.1 GCA_947629125.1 uncultured Bacilli bacterium
TTTTCATTATATATCATTTTTTTCAAAATAAAAAGACTGTTTTCAAAAATTCTTTCGACTTTGTCAACAGTCTGAAAGCTTTTTATGAAGCTTTATTTTTTTGCTATTTTTAATATTAAACCAAATCCGGTAAATGTAATTAACAATGAAATAGCAATATTTACTACTGGAATTAGTTTTGTTAAGTAAATAATAGTTAATCCAATTAATAAATTAAATTGAATATGATTATTCTCTTTTTTATTACCTAATATAAATTTACCAATTAAGTAGGCTAAAATAATTTTTGAAATATAAAGTAATATTAAATATAAGGCAATTAAGATTAAAGCTATTGGCATACTTATTTGACTAAATAATAAGATAAATGAAACAATTGGAACAATTATTATTGCTAAGAAACCAATTCCACAACAACCAAATAAATTTTTAGCTTCAATTTTATCTAAGCGAGTAAATACATTTTTAGCTATAAAACTTAAAACTATAGCAGTTAATAAAGATGCTAGAAAACTTAAAAAGATACCAGGAAGTTTATCAAAAATAGTTTGTTCTTTTTCTTCAACATGATAAGTATCAGTTTTTATTTTTTCTTTACTATCATTTTTTAGTGTTGCATCTTCATTATAATTTAAGGTTCCTTTAATAGTAGCATCTTTGGCAATGTTAATAGTTGTAGCATAAATGTTAACATCTCCATTAATTGAACCATTAATGTTTACCACATCTGCAGCAATATTAGCATTACGACCAATTGTGCCATCAATGAAAACATTAGCACCAGCAATATAAACATCTCTTTTTATATTACCTTCTTCAATTTTAATTTGATTACCAGCGATAAAAACATCTTTACCTTCTTCGCTATTAAAAGTTATATTATTACCTGCTAGAAATGAGTAATCTCCGGCTTTTTTAACACTTAAACTATTACCTGCTAAAAAAGCTATTCCATCAATTTTACTGTTTACATTAATGTTATTGCCCATATAGAATACAGAACCATCAATATCTTTGTTGATTACCAAATTATCATCAGCTTTAAAATAATCATTTAATTTAACTTTAGCTTCTACTTGAGGGGCAACAATTATAAGTAACATAATAACAGCTAAATAACTAATAAATTTCTTCACTTTTTCCTCCTTAGTTGAATTATAATATAAAGAAATAAAAAAATCACTAAAATTTACTATAAATAACGCATTTTTCTTTACTATTAACATAAAATTTGTTATACTACAAACGAGTATTTAATACTCCTTGCTTCTTTTTGAAGCCAAATGTCCATAAGGAGGTGAAATGAATGAGAAACTATGAAATTATGTTTATTGTTAAAGCAACAATGGAAAGCGATTTAGTTAAACAAGCAGCAGATAAAATGCAAGCTATAATTAAAGATAATAATTCCAAAGTAATCGAATTCAAAGAATTAGGTGAAAAGAAATTAGCTTATCCAATCAAAAAAGAAATAAATGGTTATTATTTTGTTATGAAGGTTGCAGCAACTATCGAAGCGATAAATGAATTCAATAGAAAATCAGCTATTGATGAAACAATTTTAAGAACTCTAGTAATAAAATTAGATGAGGAGTAAAAATGAATAAAGTTATTTTAATTGGTCGTTTAACAAAAGACCCTGAAATGCGTACTACATCAACTGGTGTAAATGTTTCGACATTTACTTTAGCAGTAAACCGTCCGTTTACTAATCAAACAGGAGAAAGAACTGCTGATTTTATCAATTGTGTTATTTGGCGTAAACAAGCTGAAAATGTAGCAAAATATTGTCAAAAAGGTTCACAAGTAGCAGTTGAAGGTCGTATTCAAACAAGAAATTATGATGCTCAAGACGGATCAAAACGTTATGTAACAGAAGTTATATGTGATAATGTTACTTTCTTATCTTCTAGAAATAATAATCAAAATCCAGAAGAAAGTGATAACTTTAATCAAGATATAGTAACAACTGATATAAGTGAAGATCCGTTTAAAGACTTTGGTGAAGAAATCTCATTAAGTGATGATGACTTACCATTCTAAAAAAAGGAGGAAAAAATAATGGCAGAATTTCATCGAAAAAAGAAAAAAATATGTCAAATGTGTGCTGGTAAAAATGTCGATTATAAAGATGTGCCAATCATTTTAAAATATATTAACGAAAAAGGTAAAATTTTACCAAGAAGAATGACAGGTAATTGTGCAAAACATCAAAGATATATTGCTAGTCAAATTAAATATGCTCGTTTTATGGCATTAATTCCATTTACAAAATAATTAAAATAGTTTTGATATAAAGCTATTTTTTTATTTGCTTATAAATAAAAAAATGTTATAATGATAACATAAGTTACCGCAGTAAATTTTATAATTAAGAGGTGATGAATTTGAAAGAAAAAGATTTAGTAACAAGAGAAGATTTAGTAGCAGCTGTATTAAAGATGTTGCTTCGTGACGGCTTTGATAAAATTAATGCTCGAAGTGTTGCTAAACAGTTAAATATGTCAACTAAACCAATTTATCGCTTATATAAGAGTATGGACGAATTATTAAAAGATGTGGAACAAGCAACTTATGATATTTATAATAAATTTTTAGAAAGTCAAATAGATAATAAAAATGCTGTTGTTACAATGTGTATAGCTCATGTAGCTTTTGCTGAAAAATACAAAAATTATTTTAAATATCTATTTTTATCAAAAAATTTATCGTGGAATAAATTAGATGACATATTAAATGAAAAACTAAATCAATCAATTGTAGTTAACATGGTAAATAAATATGGAATGAGTTTTGCAATGGCTAAAGAATTT
Source organism: uncultured Bacilli bacterium (assembly GCA_947629125.1). Classification (GTDB taxonomy): domain Bacteria; phylum Bacillota_I; class Bacilli_A; order RF39; family UBA660; genus RGIG4822. The sequence continues at coordinate 2,814 of CANRCO010000042.1, forward strand.
TTTACTGATATGTGGTTATATAGTAATGGTTTAGCAACAACTATGGCAACTAATGATATGCAAATTTCAAAAAAAGAAATATCTGATCAAATAATTCATATTTATAATATTTTAGAAAAACGCTTAGAAAAAGCTCTACAAATGGCTTAGAATGTGTTATAATACGTTCGAGGAGGAAAAAATGAAGAAAAAAATCAAGTTTTTAACTATTTTTGTTGCTATTTTATGCTTAATCCCAACAATTGCATTTGCAAAAGAAAAAGTTAATGTATATATGTTTAGAGGAGAAGGATGTGGTTATTGTGCTCGAGCAATAGCTTACTTTAGAACTTTACAAGAAGATGAAGATTATAAAGATAAATTCAATGTCGTAACATATGAAGTTTGGAATGATGCGAACAATAGCAAATTAATGGCTGCAGTTGCTGATGAATTAGGTAAAACTGTAAATGGAGTTCCTTTTATAATTATTGGTAGCAAAACTTTTAATGGCTATGCTGCAAATTATAATGAAGATATTGAAAAAGCAATTGATGATAATTATGATAGTAAAAGTTATAGCGATGTAGTAGCAAAAGTTATTAAAGATAATGATTATGAAGAAAAAGCAACTGTGACTACCCTTGATGATATAAAAGAAACTACTACAGAAGAATCAAGTAATAACACTAGCACTAGTAATAGTAAAACAGAATCAGAAGAAAAATCTAATACTGGTATAATAATTGGTATTTGCTGTGTTTTTATAGGTGGCTTAGGTGCATTAATTTTTGTATCAAGATCATAATTAAAACTAGTAGAAATCGCTTTTTAAAAGCGATTTTTTTATGAAAAAATATTGATTTATTTGCTATTTGTGTTATAATTGCAAATAGTAAACAATTAATGAGGTGTAGTATGATAAAATTTATAGTTGTAGAAGATGATAGGGAAACTCAAAACCATATTCAACAAATAATTAATGACACTTTATCTAAAAAAGAAATTAATTATGATATATCTATGCATTTATCAAAAAATAAAGCTTTACAAAAAGTAATAGAAGATGATTCTTGTCGTAAAATTTATATTTTAGATATTGAATTAAATCATAAACAATCAGGAATAGATATAGCTAAAGAAATAAGACAAAAAGATTGGGATAGTGAAATAATTTTTATTACTAGTCATGACCACATGTTTGAATCTGCTTATCGAAATGTTTATAAAGTATTTAATTTCATCGAAAAATTTCATGATTTTGATAATCGATTAATGAAAAATATAACTGAAATAATTGATACAAAATATGATAACGGAATTTTTAGATATCATGGTAGCAATTTAGATTTATTTATTCATTACAAAGAAATTCTATATTTATATCGAGATAAAACTACTCGAAAAATGATTTTAAAAACAACCAAAAATAAATTTATAGTTAACCTAGGAGTAAAAGAGGCTTTAGATTATTTAGATGGACGTTTTAAATTAGTTCATCGAGCATGTATAGTTAATTTAGAAAAAGTTGATGAATTTAATTGGAATGAAGGCTATTTTTTATTAGTAAATGGCGAAAAAGTTTATATGCTATCTAAAAAATATAAAAAAGAGATTGGAGGCATTTAATGGATATTGTCGTTTATTATATTTCTGGAATATTAAGTTTTATTGAAATTTTAATTTTATATAAAATATTAACAAAAAAATCAGTTAAAATAAAATTAGCTGATATTATTTATTTAAATTTTTCTACGATATTAATCATTATTTTTACTAGTTATAATTTAGTAGTTTTTAAAATGGTCTATGCTTTATTCACACTAATAATATTAAATTATAGTATATTTCAGGATAAATTAAAAAAGACTATTTTTACAACAATAATTATTTGGCTTTTAGGAATATTATTAGATTTAATAACTGCTTTTATATGTTCATTATTATTTACTAAATTAATACCAAATTATGCAATTTATTTACAAACTTTAAGTACAATAGTATTAACTTTAATTTTATTTTTAATAAGTAAACATAATAAATTAGGAACAATGTATAATAATTTTATAAAAGTAATTAAGAATGTTAAATTTTCTTTTATTTTATTTAATTTATTTTTAATTGCCTTAATGATTTTAGATATTTGGTGTTATATTAATGCTGCTAATTATTTTATACAATTGATTCTAATTATCATAACTATTTTATTGATATTGTATTTTTTAATTATAATATATATAATTTCTACTAAAAAAATTTTAAATGAAACAATTAATTACATTATTTATAATGGTAAATATATTCAAAAAGAATATGATAACTTAAGTGTATTTAAACATGATTTAAAAAATGAATTATTAACAGTAAAATCAGTAGCAAATTCTCAAGCTCAAGAGTTAATTGATATTTTAATAGATGAGTATAGTACCAATGATTATGTTAATAACTATATGAAAAATATTCCTGAAGGTATTAATGGTACTATTATGCAAAAGCTTCAGCCTTATTTAGTTAATAATAATATCAAAATAAAATTTGATAATAAAATTAAAAATGAAACAATTAATCGATTAAAACCAAGAGTTTATAGAAATCTTTGCAAAAATATGTGTTTGTTATTAGATAATGCTTTAGAAGCATGTTCTAAAAGTAAGGAAAAATCATTGTGTATCACATTTACTGATGATTCTGAAATTATTAAAATTGAGATTATTAATACTTATAATAATGATGTTGATGTTGATAATATTGGATATTCTAGATATTCGACAAAAAACTCTAATCATGGTTTAGGTTTATTTTCTATTTTAAGAAATAAAGATGTTATTTTAAATTCTGAAATAATTGATAATTTATTTTATACTACACTAATTATAAAAAAAATATAATCATTTAAAAAGCTGACAACGTCAGCTTTTATTAATTATAATAAAATTTCTGGACATTCATCTTCGTCCCATGCCCACCAGAAGCATAAATTAGAGCATTCATCAGCAGCCACAGTACCAATGCCATTTAATAAATTAGCTAAAATATTCATAATTAACTCCTTTCCTTTTTTTTATAATTTTTGTAATTATTAAAAGGAGTTTTTGTTATCCAATATAATAAAGGATTAATAATTGTTGCTTGAACTATTAAAGCTAAAACACATGAATTAACAATAATTCCTTCTTTCATTACCAAAATTATAATTAAATAAAATATACTTATTAAACAGGTTTTGATTTTTTGTTTTATTCTATTATTTTTTCTAATTAAAGGTCTTTTTGGTGTATCAGCAGGAGCCCATAAAACAAAGCTTATAAAACAAACTGCCCAAATGCTAATAAGAACAATTAACGGTATATTAACTTTGCTTATCAAATATGGACCAACTGTATAGATACATAAAGTAACTATCCAACAACTTAATGATGATTTTGCATGTAAGCCATAGGAATACCTTTTAATAGTTGAATAAAATAATAGTAATAAAAGAAATTCTTTATAAAGTCCAAAAATAATACATAACATAAATGCTACTAATATTTTAATAAATGATTTATAAAAACCAGATAAACCATAACGTAAAATAATTAGTTTTCTCTCATCACATTCGTGATATTTAGTTATTAAATTAATTGAACTATTTACTAAACTCTCTACCATAAATCACCTGCTTAACTAATTTAATATTATCATTAAATTTAACTCTATAAAATTGTTTTGTTTTATTGATTGGAAATTAAGCTTAATTTCATTAAATATTTAAAAAATGTTTACTATAAGCTAATTTGGAGCAGATATTTGCTACTTTTAAAATCAAAAATTGCAAAATTTGTCGATGAGTAATGTTTGTAATTTCATGTTAATGATGTTAATTTAGAAATGTATTAGGAAGGAGAGGTGTGAAGTGCTAGGAAAGGTTAAATGGTTTAACAATGAAAAAGGTTATGGATTTATCGAATATGAAGACTTAGAAGATATTTTTGTGCATTACTCTTCTATTAATAAAGATGGATATAAAACCTTAAAAGAAGGCGATTTAGTTAATTTCAAATTAATCGAAACAGCAAAAGGACTACAAGCAGTTGATGTTAATGAAGCACAATTAACAACTACAATGTAGTTTCTTTTTTTTAGCTTTTTTGTTATAATTAACTTAGAAAGGTTGTGAGATTATGAAATTAAATATTAGAGGAGATAAAATTGTTGTAACTGAAGCAATTAAAGAGCATATTACAAAGAAAATATCTAAATTAGATAAGTATTTAGATAATGCAGATAATTACACAGCTAACATTTTAATTAAAACTAAAAATTTAAATCAAACTATCGAAGTAACTATTGTTACTAAGAATTTCACTTTAAGAGCTGAAGAAACTACTCAAGATTTATATGAAGCAGTTAATTTAGTTATTACCAAATTAGAAAGACAAATTCGCAAGAATAAAACTAAAATAGCCAGAAAATATAAAAATGTTATTAATAATGATTTTGTTTTAGAAGAAAATGAAAGTGAAAATGATTCTAAAATAGAAAGAAGAAAAATTATAGATTCTAAACCAATGGATGAAGAAGAAGCTATTTTACAATTGGAGTTAATAAATCATGATTTCTTTGCATTTAAAAATGTTGATGAAGATTGTATTTCTATTCTTTATCGTCGAAAAGATAAAGGCTATGGCTTAATTAATATAAAATAAATTTATAATTTATAAAAAATAAACAAATAAAGAGTGAAAACTCTTTATTTTTATGTTAAAATAAAGCTTGGAGGGATTTTTCATATGGGATTTTTTAGAAAATTAATAGATAGTGAATATAAAGAAATGAAAAAATTTGAGAGTCTAGCCGATAAAATCGTAGCTTTAGACGAAGAAATGCAAAAATTAACCGATGAAGGATTAAAAGCAAAAACTGCTGAATTCAAAAAACAATTAGAAGATGGTGCTACTCTTGATGATTTAATAGTTCCAACTTTTGCGGTTGTAAGAGAAGCTGCTTACCGTGTTATTGGTGAAAAGCCATTCTATGTTCAAATTTTAGGTGGTTTAGCTATTCATTATGGTAATATTGCAGAAATGAAAACTGGTGAAGGTAAAACTTTAACTGCTACAATGCCTACTTATTTAAATGCTTTAACTGGCGAAGGTGTCCATGTTATTACCGTTAATGAATTCTTAGCTCAAAGAGACTCTGAATGGATGGGTAATATATTTAGATTTTTAGGTTTAACAGTTGGTTTAAATTTAAGAGAATTATCATCTAAAGAAAAACAAGAAGTTTATAATTGTGATATAGTTTATTCAACTAATAACGAAGTTGGTTTTGACTATTTAAGAGATAATATGGTTGTTCGTAAAGAAGACCGTGTTCAAAGAACTCTTAATTTCTGTATTGTCGATGAAGTTGACTCAATTTTAATTGATGAAGCTCGTACTCCATTAATTATTTCTGGTGGTCAAGTAAATTCTGCTAATTTATATATAGATGCTGATAGAGCTGTAAAAAAATTAGTTGAAGAAGAAGATTATACTGTTGATGAAAAAATTAAAACTGCATCATTAACAGCAGAAGGTAGTAAAAAAATTGAAAAAATATTTCATTTAAATAATTTATATGATTTAGATAATACTTCTTTAGTTCATCATATTAATCAAGCATTAAAAGCTAACTATGGTTTTAAAATTAATATTGATTATGTTGTTGATAATGATAGTGTTATAATTGTTGACCAAAATACTGGACGTTTAATGCATGGACGACAATTCTCTGATGGTTTGCATCAAGCCTTAGAAGCTAAAGAAGGCGTAACAATCAATGCTGAAACTAAAACAATGGCTACTATCACATTCCAAAATTTATTTAGAATGTACAATAAATTATCTGGTATGACTGGTACAGCTAAAACAGAAGAAGAAGAATTTAGAAACATCTATAACATGTATGTTATTCGTATACCTACTAATAAACCAGTAATTCGAGAAGATTTAGCAGATTTAGTTTATTCAAATAAAAAAGGTAAATATAAAGCTATTATTAATACAGTTAAAACTATTCATGAAACAGGACAACCTATCTTAATTGGTACAATTTCTGTTGAAGCTAATGAAGAGTTAAGTGCTTTACTTAAGAAAGCTGGGTTAAAACATGAAGTATTAAATGCCAAAAACCATGAACGTGAAGCTGAAATTATTGCTAAAGCTGGTGAAAAAGGAGCTATTACTTTAGCAACTAATATGGCTGGTCGTGGTACCGATATTAAATTAGGTAAAGGTGTTAAAGAACTTGGTGGTTTATGTGTTCTAGGTACAGAAAGACATGAATCACGTCGTATCGATAACCAATTACGTGGTCGTGCTGGTCGTCAAGGAGACCCTGGTATGAGTCAATTCTTTGTTTCATTTGAAGATGATTTAATGCGTCGTTTTGGAGCAGAAAGAGTTAAATCATTATTACAAAGTGCTGGTCTAACAGATGATGCAGCTATTCGAAATAAAATGTTAACTAAAAGCATTGAAACCGCTCAAAAAAGAGTTGAAGGTAATAATTATGATATACGTAAAAGCTTACTAGATTATGATAATGTCATGAATGAACAAAGAGAAATTATTTATGCTCGAAGAAATGATATCTTAGAACAAGATAGTATTCATGATAGAATTTTAGAAACTTTTAAAAATACTATTTCAAGTTTAGTTGATAATCATATAGAACCAGAAGGTTATATTACTGAAAATGATAAATCAGAAATTATTGAATATATTAATACCAATTTCTTAAAAAATAATGAAATAAAATTTGCTGATGTAGAGCCTTTAAAAGATGCTGAATTAAAAGATTATTTAACTGATTTAATTATCAAAGATTATGATGAAAAAATGCAAGATAATCCTAATATTGATGAATTTGAAAAAGCAATTACTTTAAGAATAATCGATACTAGTTGGGTTGACCATATGAGTGCAATGGAACACTTAAAAGAAGGTGTGGGTTTAAGAGGTTATGGTCAAGTAAATCCTATTCAAGCATATACAATGGAAGGTTTTGAATTATTTGAACAATTATTAAATAAAATTGATAATGACACTGCAGTATTTTTATTAAAAGCTAATGTTAAAATCAATATTGTTCGTAAACAAACATTAGAAGGTAACGCTAATGATGGTAAGCAAAAAGCAAAATCTACTCCTAAAAGAGTAAAAAAAGTTGGACGAAATGATCCATGTCCTTGCGGGAGTGGTAAAAAGTATAAGAACTGTTGTGGAAAGTAGTAGGTTTTATAAGGGTTTGCGAGGCATAGGTTTTTGAAAAAATCATAAAAAAACCCCAAAAAATTGAAAAATATGCTCAAAATGTGCACAAAAATTTCAATTTGTTCCCAAAAATGCCAAAAAACCCCGTAAAATCAAGGGTTTCCCAATGGGAACATTTTATGATAACATTGTAAATCAGCATTCGTGCTGGTTTTTCTTTCGC
>CANRCO010000043.1 GCA_947629125.1 uncultured Bacilli bacterium
TTCTATTTGTTTATTAAAATACCCCCCCCCGATTTACATTATGATTCATAGTTCCTTACCTCTCTATCTTTTTTATTATATCAAAAATTAGCTTTTTGGCAAAGAAAAAATAAAGAACTTTTGACATCTTTTGTCGAAGTTCTTTACTTTTATTTTTTTATTCTTATAATAGAGTCCTTAGAAACAGCTGAGTTACAGGTGACTACCACCTTTACAGGGGGTTTTGGTATTCGTAGTAAAGGTGGGGATAATTATGAAAGAAAAATATTTCTATCAGATTATTATCTTATTTTTATTATTAATAATTATAATATTTAAATGAGAAAACCACCTAATTTAGTTTAGGTGGCACAACCGGTAGTCACCTGAGCTAAGCTCAGCTGTTTCTACGTTTTTATTATATGCTATTTTTTTATTTTTAGCAAGAAAAAATAAATCAAATATTAATAAAAAAATATTCCACTTAAGGAATACTTATTTACTAACATTAAATCTGAATAAACATATGTCGCCATCTTGCATTAGATAATCTTTACCTTCTAAACGCAAACGACCATTTTCTTTGACTTTTTTTTCATCTTTATATTGAAATAAATCAGTATAACTCATAACTTCGGCTTTAATAAAACCTTTTTCAAAATCGGTATGGATGATACCGGCACATTTTTTGGCATTCATTCCTTTAGTAAAAGTCCAAGCTCGTACTTCATCTTTTCCAACCGTAAAAAACGTTTCCAAATTTAAAATTTTATAACTAGCTAAAATCAATTGGTCTAACCCACTGTTAGCTACACCAACATCTTTTAAAAATACTTTTTTTTCTTCATCATCTAATTCGGCTAATTCACTTTCCATTTTGGCACACATCATTATGACTTGTGTATCTTCCTTTTTAGCATAATCAAATAATTCTTTTGTATAATTGTTACCATTATTTACTAAAGATTCTTCATCAACATTAGCTACATAAATTAATGGTTTTAATGTTATTAAACTAAAATTTTTTAATACTAATTTTTCTTCACTAGTTAATTCTATTAATCTTAAAGGAATACTTTTTTCTAAACTTTCTTTAACTTTAGTTAATGTTGCTACTTCAAATAAAGCTTCTTTATCTTTAGTAGTTTCTGCTTTTTTAACAATTTTATTTAGACGATTTTCCACAATTTCTAAATCAGCAATAATTAATTCTGTATTAATGATTTCAATATCACGAACAGGATTAGGCATTCCTTCAACATGAGTTATATTTTTATTATCAAAGCATCGAACAACTTCACAAATTGCATCAACTGAACGAATATGTGATAAAAATTTATTACCTAAACCTTCACCTTTACTAGCACCTTTAACTAACCCAGCAATATCTGTAAATTCAAAAGTTGTAGGTATTAATGATTTAGGTTCATATAATTCATTTAAAAATTTTAAACGCTTATCAGGTACTTCTACTACACCTATATTTGGTTCGATTGTCGCAAAAGGATAATTTGCAATTAATATTTCTTTTTTAGTTATTGCATTAAACATAGTTGATTTACCAACATTAGGTAGACCAACAATTCCGGCTTTTAGAGCCATATTAACCCTCCTTTATTAGATAGCTACTGCCCCTCCAATTCCAATTGGTAGACCTATTATATACCAAATTATTAAGATTGCCAATAAAATTGCTCCGGTAGCTAGTGCATATGGAATCTGCGATTTAATAGCAGATATTAACCCAATAGGTTTTTCACTTTGATTATAGTTTTCTAAATAAGCTAAATAGATTACAAAATAAGCAAACATTGGAGTTAATCCTAAAGCGAATGTTTCTCCAAAGCGGAAAATTACTTGAGTAAATTCTGGAGATATACCATTATTCATAAAGTATGGGACAATTGAACCTGACATAATAGTCCATTTATTAATAGACGATGGCAAGAAAATTGTCGTTATTGCCACGACGAGGAATAAAACTATAATTAATGGAATTCCCGAAAAATTAGAATTACTAATAAAATTAGTTAAACTAGAAGCAATCATATTTCCAATATTTGTTTGTTTAAAAATACTAATAAATGTTGCAGCAAAGAAAATTAAGACTAATATTGAACCAATATTATCTAATGAATGACCTAAATCTTCACATACATCTTTATGGTTTTTAATAGTTTTAGCTCCTAAACCATAGAAGAAACCTAATATTACAAATAACATTGTAACAATAAAGACAAAGCCATTACTAAAGAATGATTCACTACTAAATAACTTATCAATATAATAAACTTGCGTATCATCTAATAATTTACCAGAGAAAGGTAAACCAGGAATAATATTATAAATAAATATCAAAATATAAATTATTCCAGCAAATATAGCAATTATTAATCCTTTTAATTCTTTACGACCTATTACTAAATCATCTTCTACGCTACTTTTTTCAAATTCATAAGTTTCCATTTTATTAGAAGTAAATCTTTCCGTAATATAAGTAATAATTATTGCAATTGCCACAATTGCTAAAAGCATAATGAATAGAAAAGCAGTTGTTTTAACAGCATAATCAGCATCTAACATATGAGCTGCTAATGTTGTCAAACTCAATAGAGAACTATCAATACTACTTAATAGAGCATTAAGACCACTACCACAAGATAAGGCAGCAAAAGCAGTAATTATACCTAACCGAGGATTTCGATGTCCATATTTATATAACAGGCCACTTAAAGGAATTAAAATTATATAAGATAAATCACCAATGATACTACTAATAATACATATTAATACTAAAAAGAAAGTAACATGAATTTTTTTAGCACTTTTCGTAAGTAGAGTAAAAGTTGTTTTTAAAAAGCCGCTTTTTTCCATTACTCCTATTCCAATTAAGATAATTATTAAACTACTAAGTGGAGCAAAAGCAACAAAATTAGAAACTGTATTAGTAAATATATATTTTAAACCACTAATACTAAATATAGATTCTATGCCAACTAAAGTTGAAGAATATTCATTAGTATTAGGATTTATTTTTAAATATGATGATTCGATATCAATAATTGATAATATACCACTTAATACTATTGCAAAAACCATTAAAATAATTAAAGACATAATGGGATGAAGCCCAATAGTTTTTTTAATTTTATTTCTTAATTTTATCATAATTTTCACCTAATATCTTTTTTACTTTTTTTTCAAATTCTAAACGACTCATCATGATTTCATGATTGCATTTAACACATTTTAATTTTAAGTCAACACCTATTCTTGTAATTTGCCATAAATTAGTTTTACAGGCATGAGGCTTTTTCATCATTACATAATCATTTATTTTATATATCTTTTCCATTATGCACCTCGATTTGTTCATATGGTATTTTCAATTTGTTTTTATCATATGCTTGTTTTATTATTTTTAAACTTTCATATTTTATATCATATTTTCGTCCTTGACGACACACTATTTTAATTCGATAATTAACTGCTGAAGAGCCTAGTTCATTTATACCTAAATATGTACTTTCTTTAGATACCCCTTCAATTAATTTTATTTGTTCAATAGCTTCTTTTAAAACTTTTTCAACTTTTTCTGTTTTTTCTTCATAGGCTGTAGGAACATCAATAATTACTCCAGCTAATTTTTGACTTTGATTAATTATATTAGAAATATTTCGATTTGCAATGATTAAAACATCACCATTGATACTTTTTATTTTTGTTGATTTTAATCCTAATGATATAATCTCTCCTGTAAAATCACCAAATGTAACATAATCTCCTACTACAAAATAATTTTCCATAATTATAGTAATTCCACTTATTATATCTTTTACAGTATCTTGCAAAGCTAAGCCTAAAACTACTCCAGCTACACCTAAGCTTGCAATTAAACTTTTTGTATCAACGCCATATATTTCTAAAATTATTAAAATAGCAATAATAAATATTACATATAATATTATATTTTCAAAAAGGATTTGTATTGTCTTCCTTCTTTTTATTTCAATTGGAGTTTTACCTTTTATTACTATTTTCTTTACTACACTTAATAAAAATTTATAAATAAGAAAACTAAAAGCAATAACTAAAATTACTCCATATACTTGTTTTTTCTTTAATATATCTAATAAAAATAGAAAGTAATCCATTAAATCACGCTCCATAGTTATTAATCTTCTTCAATTTGAATATTTAATATTTCTAAAATTCTTTCTAAATCTTTTTCTGAATCAAAAGGAATTTCTAATTTATTACGAGTTATTTTTACTTTTGTACCTACTTTATCACTTAACTTTTCTTCATATATCGCATATAAAGGATTAACAACTTTTTTAATTTGATGTTTTTTTGGAAGTTCTTCATTTCGAACTAAAGTTTCAATATCTCTAACACTTAATTTTTCTTTTACTATTTTATTAGCTAACTCATTAATTTTAGCATTATCATTAATTTTACTTAATACTCGAGCATGACCCATAGAAATTTCTTGATTAATGACTAATTTTTTGGTTTCTTCTGGTAATACTAGTAATCCTAATAAATTAGTTATATGAGTTCTACTTTTACCAAATTTTTGAGCTAACTCTTCTTGAGTTAAGTTGTTTTCTCTTAAAATACTTTGGTAAGCTTGAGCTTCTTCAATAGGATTTAAATTTTCTCTTTGAATATTTTCAACTAAAGCTATTTCTTTCATTTGTTGGTCGTTGAAATCTTTGATAATTGCAGGAATTGTTTGTAATCCGGCTTTGCGCGCTGCTTTAGTTCTTCTTTCACCAGCGACAATTTCATAGCCATAAATACTTTGTTTAACTATAATTGGTTGAACTACTCCATGTTCTTTAATACTTTGAGCTAATTCGTTTAAAGCATCTTCATTAAAAGTTTTACGTGGTTGATATGGGTTGCTTCTTAACTCGTTTAAGTTTATTTCAACAATATCACTTTTTTTAGCTTTATTAATTATATCTTTTTCAAATCCTTCAAAATCGATAATTTCATTTGAAAATAATTGTTCTAGACCTTTACCTAAAGCCTTTCTTTTTTGATTATTCTCCATCTCTTAAAATCACTTCCTTCGCTAAATTTTCATAAGCTAAAGTTGCTCGACTTGTTGGGTCATATTCGTTTATAGGCTTACCATGGCTTGGTGCTTCTACTAATCGAACTAATCGAGGAATAATTGTATTAAATACTTTATTTTTAAAGCATCTTCTTATTTCTTCAATTACTTCTAAACCGATATTAGTTCTACCATCAAGCATTGTAAGTAAAACACCTTCTATTCTTAAATTAGAATTCATATTAGATTGAACCATAATTATAGAATTTAATAACTGATGAATACCTTCTAAAGCATAAAATTCACATTGAACAGGAATTATGACTGAATCACTAGCTACTAAAGCATTCATTGTTGTTATTCCTAATGATGGTTGACAATCAATAATTATATAATCAAAATAATCTTTAATTTCACTAATGGCATTTTTTAATTGTTCATTTTGACGAAATGTTTTATCATCTAACATCTTTTTAACAAATTCAACTTCTACCCCAGCTAAATTAATGGTAGCAGGAATTACTGACAAATTGGTAAATTTTGTCCGAATAATTGCTTGTTTAATATTACATTGACCAGTTATAACATCATATATATCATTTTTAAAATCATTTATACTTAAACCAACACCATTAGAGGCATTAGCTTGAGAATCTAAATCAATTAATAATGTTCGTTTACCTTCCTTACCTAAAGCTGCAGCTAAATTAATGCTAGTTGTAGTTTTACCTACGCCGCCTTTTTGATTAACTAAAGAAATTGTTTTTGCCATACTGCCACCTCTTATTTTTTTAATAACCAAAAATATTTTACCATAAATTATAAACTTTGTCTTTAAAAAGTTCTTTATTTCCCAAATAAAAAATAATTAAATTTAGAACTTTAATTATTTTGTTTTAAAACTGATTCAATTATATTTTTTAAATCGCCATCTAATATTGCAGTAGGATTAGTTGATTCATAATTACTTCGTAAATCTTTAACTAGTTTATATGGTTCCAAAATATAGTTACGAATTTGGCTACCAAAATTAATATTTAAATCATTATTTTTCATTGAGTTTAATAATTCGTTATTTTTAGCAATTTCTAATTGAGCTAACTTACTTTTTAATATTTTTAAAGCTTGTTCTTTATTTTTTAATTGACTTCGTTCATTTTGGCAGATAACAACTGTTTTGGTAGGTATATGAGTTATTCGAACAGCAGAATTTGATGTGTTAACTGACTGACCTCCTGCTCCACTACTATGGTATACATCAATTTTTAAATCATTTTCATTTATTTCAATATTTATTTCATTATTAATCTCAGGGGTAACACTTACGGCTGCAAAAGAAGTATGTCTTCTTTTATTTGAATCAAAAGGACTAATTCTAACTAATCGATGTACTCCAGTTTCATTTTTTAAATAACCATAAGCATATAATCCACTTATTTTTACTGTTATAGATTTAATTCCAGCTTCTTCACCAGCTAAAGAATCAATCACTTGCCATTTAAAATTATTTTTCTCACAAAATCTTTGATACATCCTTGATAAAATTGCCGCCCAATCACAAGATTCAGTACCACCTGCTCCAGGATGAATTTCCATATAACAATTGAGTTTATCATATTCACCAGATAAAAAAGTATTAATTTCTAATTCATCTATCTTAGTTTTTAAATAATTAAATTCATTAGTTAATTCATCTATAGTAAATTCATTACTAAGAGTATAAATTGTTTCTAAATCATTTTGTAATGATTGATAATTATTCATTATTTTTTTTAATTCTGTTAACTCTTGATTAAGTTTGTTAGCTTTATCAAAATCATTATAAATGTCTTCTTTAGATAGCTCATTTTCTAACTTTCCAATTGATTTAGTTATATTATCAACATCAAAGTGACCTCCCAATATCAGCCAATTTATTTTGATATTCACTTATTTTTAATTCAATAGATTCTTTATTCATGATTATGTCTCCTTTATTACTAAGATAGTATAACAAATTTCTAAAGTATAATCAATTTAGAAACTATGAAGGATAATTTGCCTCATATATACATTATAATTAATTTATTCATTATTATCACCATACATTTGACCTTTAGCCTCAAGACCTAATAATCTTCCATATTCAAATATATATGCTAAACTAAATAAGAATAATATTTCTACCAAATCATAAGTTTCGAATTCAATATTTAAATCAGAATTTAATAATAATTCAAAAATACCTCCACCAATATTACTCATTAGAATTATTATATTCATTTTCCAAGCAATTTTCTTTATTAAACTAACATTTTCTAAAGTAAATAGTGTTTCACCTTTATTGATATTATCAAATAAAATTTCTAAATGTCTAAATATTATAGATGTCAAAATAATTATTACTAAAAGACTAGCAAGACCTGTTTCAACATAACCAATTATTTTGGTTTTACTATTATTTTTAAATATGGATAATACTTTGGTATTTAAAAATTCTTTATCAGCATCAGCTAAAACAAATGCTCCGACTTTTAAGACAACTTTATCATTTTTTTCTGAAAGATTAATTTTATAATTTGGCAAATTTAAAGTTAAATTATTGTTATTTATTCCAACTTTATTAATTAAATAAGGCGAAATAATTAAACCTAAGCAAATAAAAGGAATAGCAATATAACAAAATATTCTTCCTATTTTAGATATTACTGAAATGAATTTACTTAAAACTTTCATTTTCTTTTGCTCTTCTTTTTTTAAACTTACAACTTTAGTTTTAATCTCATCTCCAAGATAATCAATATCAGTAATATTATCATTTACTAAATCATTTATTTTACAATGAAAAATTTTACATAGCTCTAATAAATTATTCATTGTTGGATAAGCATCTCCAGTTTCCCACTTACTAATGGATTGTCTAGAAACACTAACTTTTTCAGCTAAAGCTTCTTGTGATAGTTTTTTTAAAACCCTTACTTTTTTCAAATTATCTCCAAATTTCATTTAGAGTACCTCCTTTTTCACAATAAATTATATATAGAAAAGTAATTTTAAACTATCAACTTTTAGTTGCATTTGGATTTTTATAATTACAAAAGCATTAATTCCTGACTCATTTTTAAATCCATCGAATTAGATGGGTTTAAAATTTGAATTATTTAAATATTTACAACTTCTTCAGCATAAACAAATTGTTCTGTTTTTTCTAATAATTCTAGTAGGTAAATCCATGCATATAACATTCGACTAGCATCACTTTCAATTTCGCCTAAATCTCATTCATTTTCTAATAATTCAACAGCTCTCTTCATATCATTATATTTCATTTTTATCACCAGTTTATTATTTATTTCATTAAGTATTACAACATATCGTTTTGATTTGCTTTTCTTATAGTCTTATGGTATTATAAACAGCAATTCAAAAAGGGGGGTGGTTTGGATGGAAATAAACTTACAAAAAATAAAAATGGACATTGTTATAATAGAGCACTTTTGATGTCTAGAGCATTTTTAGATGAAAAAGGTGATGTTCAACTTCTATACGCATCAATAGATAGTTTAAGATTAAATCCAAAATTCATAGATGATACTAACCAACTTTATGCAGATCATTGTATCGTTGAAGTAACCTCTGAAAAGAGTAATCATTTTATTATTGATACTTCAACAGGATTTGTGTATGATAAAAAAATATATTGGTTGATGGAACATCCTAAAATAAGAAAAATTAATAAAAAAGATTCAATTATTAAATTTATTGAATCAGAGGAATATTAAATGTATTCAGTGTTAGGTATAGAATTATTACAAAGGGAAATTGAACGTTTCAAAGAAACTATTAACTATGAAGAAATTTGTCAAGAAATAGATGAAGATATGAAAAGATTGGAGTTGAGAATGTAATATGTTTGATAATATAAAAAAAGCATTATATTTTAGAAAAATGACTTTATTATATAATCAAGGAGTAATGGATAAAAAAATAGTTCCATTTGATGCTGATTTATATGAAAAGATGAGCCATACATATTTTAATGGGATCCCTATATCTATGCGCATTAAACATTTAAAACCATTACCTGGGATGCCTGGTGGATGTTATGATAGAAGTCTATTTATGTTTTTTTGCTTTCCAGAAGCCCTGTTATGCAGAGGAGATAATAAAGCTTTAGAATTGAATTATGATAAAGAAAATGCAGGACACGGTTGGATAGAAATTGAAGATTATGTATATGATCCTTCACTTTTAATGAGATTTGATAAGAAATTATACTATAGCATTTTTATGCCTACTAATATTAGTAAGTCTACAATGACTGATTATTGTTCTAATCCAGAGGGGAAAGCATTGTATGATGATGTAACAAAGACAACAATTCAAGATTTACAAACTCCCGGTATAAAGAGAATGAATTTAATAGCAACTATCCCACTAGTTAAAAAGATAGCAGAAATATCTAGTAATCCTGATTTTGTAAGGGAACTTGATGAATATCTAGCATCAATAAATTATGATGAAAAACAAATTTCAGAAGATTTAGATTTAGCAATAAAGAAACAGACAAAATTTTAAAAATTTTCAATCGTGCCTTTTACATTCCTAAAATATGTGTCAAAATAGTATTATATGAAAATTAACTATAGGTTAAACGTACATATTTTAGAAGCATAATATACACAATGATTAGATTTAAATCTGCTAAATATCATATTTATTTCTTCTTTAGTAAATATGTGTGCT
>CANRCO010000044.1 GCA_947629125.1 uncultured Bacilli bacterium
AGGAATAACAACAAAAAGGAATTATGTCTATGTTTATGATGAAGAAAACGAATGGAATGATTATTGGTTTAAATTAAATTTTGAAAATACAGGAATGCGAGAAATAAGTAGAAAATTATTTGATGATACAAAATGGCATTTAGGAGGAGTAACATCAAATGAATATAATAAAGCAACAGTGAAAACATTTTATTCAAAAGAACATGCAAATGAAACATATGAAGGAAATCCACCAAGTACAAATGCTATGGTAGGATTAATGTATGCTAGTGATTATGGCTATGCAACTAGTGGAGGTGGAACAACAACACGTGAAACATGTTTAGAAACAGAATTATATAATTGGGATGGAGAAGAAGAATGTTTTAAAAATGATTGGTTATATGATCCATCAGATTATCAATGGTTAATGAATCCGTATGCGTCGCGTGATGATGAAGCTGCTCGTGTGGACAGCGACGGGTTTGTGTACGGTGACAGCGATTACGTGAGCAATAGTGACTATCGGATCCGCCCAGTCCTATATTTAAAATCAGATGTTAAAATAGTGAGTGGAAATGGAACCAAAGAAAATCCGTACAAACTAACAATTTAAGATAAAATCACTTAGTAAAATAAGTGGTTTTTTGTTTAATAAAAATTAGTTCTTGCAACTAAATTAATTCCATTTTATAATAATAATATAGTTAATATTAAAAAATATTTCTATAAAAAAGAAAAGAGGTTAAAATGGATAATTATATTATGGCCATTTTAGCTTTAATTGTTGGAATCTTTTTGGGATTAATTATATTTTTTATTATTTCTAGTATTAGAAATAGTAGAGTAAGTAATAAATTAGATAAAATGGTAGAAGATGCTCGTTTAGAAGCAGCTAAACAAAAAAGAGATGCTTTATTAGAAATCAAGGAAGAATCTCATAAATTAAAACAAGAAACTGATGCAATAATAAAAGAGAAAAAAGCTGAAATGATTGAAAGTGAACAGCGTTTATTACAAAGAGAAGAAAATCTTGATAATCGAGAGAAAAATATTCAAAAACGAGATGAAGTTTTAGATGAAAGAGAAAATAATTTATTATTAAAACAAAAAGAATTACAAGAAAATGAAGTTAAAATGGAAAACTTGCTAAAAGAAGAAATGCAAGAATTAGAAAAAATAGCTAAATTTAGTAAAGAAAAAGCTTATGACATGATTATGAAGCGAGTAGAAAAACAAACTGCTGGTGAAATGATTGAATATGTTAAAGAAAAAGAAAATGAAGCTAAATTACTAGCAAGAGAAAAAGCTACTTCTATAATTGTTGAAAGTATGCAAAGATATAGTGAAGATATAGCTAGTGAACAAACAGTTAGTACAATTAGTTTACCTAATGATGAAATGAAAGGTCGCCTAATTGGTCGCGAAGGGCGAAATATTCGAACTATTGAAGCTGTTACTGGTGTTGATTTAATAATTGATGATACTCCAGAAGCTATTGTTATTTCTAGTTTTGACCCTTTACGTCGAGAAATTGCGAAAATTACTATTGAAACTTTAATTAAGGATGGAAGAATTCATCCAGGTCGTATTGAAGAAGTTTATGATAAAGTTTCTAAAGATATGCAAACTAAAATATTAGAAATAGGTAATGATGCTATATATAAATTAGGTATCACTAAAATGGAACCAGAATTAATTAGTTTAATTGGTAAACTACATTTTCGAACAAGTTATGGTCAAAATGCTTTAAAACATTCTATTGAAGTTGCTAATTTAGCAGGTTTAATGGCTACTGAATTAGGGGAAAATACTTCAGTTGCTAAACGTGCTGGATTATTACATGATATTGGTAAAGCAATAGATTTTGAAGTAGAAGGTAGCCATGTGGAAATAGGTGTAGATATTGCTAAAAAGTATCATGAAGATGACGTTGTAATTAATTCAATTGCTTCTCATCATGGTGATACAGATGCAAATAGTGTTATTGCAGTTTTAATTCATATTGCTGATACTCTTTCAGCAGCTCGACCAGGAGCAAGAAATGATTCTAGTGAAAATTATATTCAAAGATTAACACAATTAGAAGAAATTGGTAATTCCTTTGATGGTGTTGATAAAGCTTATGCTGTCCAAGCAGGACGTGAAATTCGCGTAATTGTTAAACCAGATGAAGTAGATGATGTAACTAGTTATAAAATAGCTCGAGAAATGAAAGAAAAAATTGAATCTGAAATGCAATATCCAGGAACAATTAAAATTACCGTTGTTCGTGAAACTAGAGCACAAGAAGAAGCTAAATAACTTTCAATTAAGAAAGTTATTTTTTCATGAAAAAAAGTATTATTTTCAAATACTTTTAATTAGTTTTAACTTCCATAATAACTGGTAAAACAATTGGATGACGTCCAGTTAACTGATTTATAAATGGATGAAGTTCTAAAATTATTTGGTTTTTTAAATCAATAAAGTTATATGGTTTAGTTTCTAAATATTTTGTAACAATATCAGTAACTTTATGTTCTATTTTATTAATTAAATCTAAATTTTCATTTACTAGAATAAATCCTCTAGTTGTAACATTTGGTTTGATTAATAATTTTCTAGTTAAGGGATTGATATTAAGAATCGTAACTAAAATACCATCATTACTCATTAATTTACGGTCTTTAATTACCACACTACCAACATCACCAACTCGTGAACCATCAACATAAACATCTCCGGCTTGAACAGTACCTCCACGGTGAACACCATCATTATCAATTTCTAAAACATCGCCATTCCCTAAAACAAAGGTATTTTCTTCTTTTATTCCACAAGAAACAGCTAACTCAGCATGTTTTTTTAACATTCTATATTCACCATGCATTGGCATAAAGTATTCAGGTTTAATAATTCTTAACATCCATTTTAATTCTTCTTGTTTAGCATGACCAGAAGTATGAATATCACTAAATTCTGAATTAGTAAATACTTTGACACCTTTTAAATAAAGTTTATTAATAACTTTGTTAATACTAGCAGCATTTCCAGGGATTGGGCTAGATGAGAAAACTACTAAATCATTAGGCATTAATGATATTTGTTTATGAGTACCGTTAGCTATTCGAGATAAAGCTGCTAAAGGTTCACCTTGCGAACCAGTACAAAGAATACATACTTCATTTTTCTTTAAGTTTTTAGCAGTATTGTTATCTACAAAAATTGTTCTATCTTCAATAAGACCATTATTTAAAGCTAAGTCAATACTAGTTTCCATGCTTCGACCAAAAACAACGATTTTACGATTATTTTTACGGCAAGTTTCAACAATATGTTTTACCCGATAAATATTTGAAGCAAATGTTGCAATTATAATTCGACCATGATGTTTACTTATAATATCGTTTAAAGTTTCATCAACACTGTTTTCACTTTTACTAAATCCTTCCGATAAAGCATTAGTACTATCACTTAATAAAAGTTTTACACCTTCATCACCTAAACGAGCCATTTTATGAATATCAGCCATTGGACCAATCGGTGTTAAATCAAACTTAAAATCACCAGTTTGAAAAATAATACCATTTGGTGTATGGACTGCTAAAGCGTAACTATCCGGTATTGAGTGAGTAGTATTAACAAATTCAACTTTAAAATGTTTAAAATTAATTATTGAATCTTGGTTAATAATTTCCAAGTTATTAAATTGCATATTTTTATTAGCTAATTTTTTATTAATTAAATCAGTAGCAATTTTTGAAGCATAAATAACTGGAATATGTACTTTTTGAATTAAAAAAGAAATTCCTCCAATATGGTCTTCATGACCATGTGTTATAAATAATGCTTTAATTTTTGATTCGTTTTCCTTTAAATAAGTTATATCTTGAATAACATAATCAACACCTAAAAGTTCATCTTCGGGAAACATTACACCAGCATCAATGATAATAATTTCATCATCATGGGTAATAACATACATATTTTTCCCAACTTCGCCAAGGCCGCCTAAAGCAACAATGGACGTAACATTACTTTTACTTTCCATAAAAAATCTTCCTCTCAATAAAAAAATTAAAGTTTGTTAACTAATGTTAATTATAACGCAAAATCCTTTTTTTGTCTAGTTTAATATGTTATAATTGACAAAAGAAAAGAGTGATAATGATGAAAAAAAATGGTTTTACTTTAGTTGAGTTATTAGCAGTTATAGTTCTTATTGGTGCTATTATGACGTTAGCTGTTATAGGAGTTGTTAATATTATTAATTCCAATGAAGATAAGGTTAGTGAATCGCAAAAAGATGAAATAGAACAAGCAGCTATAAATTATACTAATAGCGAAGATATAACACTTTCTAAAGGTGGATGTACTAACGTAACTATTGCAGATTTAAAAAATAAAAATTATTTTGAAGATGTTAAAGGTAATTGTAAGAACATTACATTAAAAGTATGTCGAAATAATCAAGATGAATTATATGTTCAAAATTTAGATGATGTAACTTGTGAATAAATTTAATAAAGGAGGGTTAAAATGGGTTTTTTTAATAAACTTAAGGAAAAATTAACTAAAAAAACAGATGAACCAATAACTACTGAGGAAAAAGAATCTGTTGCTACTTATGATAAAGGTTTAGAAAAAACACGAAAAGAATTTGTTTCTAAGTTAAATTTATTAGGTATTAAATATCATAAAGTTAGTGAAGAATATTTTGAAGAGTTAGAAAATATTTTAATTATGGCTGATATTGGAGTTAATACAACTTTTAGTTTTTTAGATCGTTTAAAAGACCGTGTCAAAAAAGAAAAAATAACTGATACAAAGTTTTTAAATGAAGTAATTGTTGATGAATTATTTATTATTTATGTCAATAATGAATCTATTAGTGATAAATTAAATATTCAAGATAATGGCCCAACTGTTATTTTAATGGTTGGTGTAAATGGGGTTGGTAAAACCACAACAATTGCAAAATTAGCTCATAAATATGAACGCTTAAATAAAAAAGTTATGTTAATTGCCGGAGACACTTTCCGGGCTGGAGCAGTTGAACAATTAAGAGATTGGGCAAAAAAAACTAACACGTTATTTTATGGTAAAGATAATATGGATCCAGCTAGTGTCATCTTTGATGGTTTAAAAGAAGCCAAAGAACAAAACGTCGATATAGTTTTAATTGATACAGCAGGACGTTTACAAAATAAAGTTAATTTAATGAAAGAATTAGAAAAAATTAATAAAGTAATTGCTCGCGAAATTCCCAATGCTCCTCATGAAACTTTACTTGTTATTGATGCCGCTACTGGACAAAATGGTATTATGCAAGCTAAAGCTTTTAAAGAAATTACCAATATTACTGGTTTAGTTCTAACTAAAATGGATGGAACTGCTAAAGGAGGAATTGTCTTAGCAATTAAAGAAGAAGTAAATATTCCGGTTAAATTTATTGGCTTTGGAGAAAAAATGACTGATTTACAAAACTTTGATATTGAAAAATATATCTATGGTTTATTTAAGGATATGATGTAATGGAAGAATTTTTGCTATTTAACGAATTATATGATTGTTATAGTATGCTTCTAACAGAAAACGAAAAGTTAGTATTTAATGATTATTATTTAGAAGATTTATCAATGCAAGAAATAGCTGATAATAATCAAGTAAGTAAAAGTGCGATACACAAAACTATCAAAATCGTTAAAGAAAAACTATTAGATTATGAAAACAAATTAAATTTAAATAAGATTAATAAAAAATTAAGAGAATTAATTAATAGTGATGATTTAAATAAGATAAAAAAAGAACTAAAACAACTATTAAAATAAAATTTTAATTTTTTTTTGACATTTTTTTAATAATCGTTTATACTATGCTTTTGTAAAAAAAGGAGGGGTTTTATGCATCCAATTAAAGTAAAGTTTGGTGAAAAAATAAAAAGATTAATTATTGATGGCACAAAAAAAGCTATGTATGATTTTGCTCGTTATAAAACGGTAAATAATACTGATAAAAAAATGTTAGATAGAATTATAGATTTTTATTATTATAATTTTTACAATGAAAACCATCAAATGATTTTTGACGATTTTGATGATTTATCTGTTTTTATTGAGTGTTTTGAAATACCAATAAATTTTAGTAGCAAATTAATTTTTGCTTTTATTGAAGATAATATAAAAAACAATATTTTAACAGATGCTAAAAAATTATTAATAATTGATAAATATGCTCTATTAAATAATGATTTTACATCAATTTCTAAAAATGATTTAATTAAACTATTAAATAGTGGTGAATTAAATAGAATTATAGTAACGGATGATATTAATAAATTAACAGAAGAAGAACAGTTAATCCATCAAGAGATTGTGGAATTTATGGCAAAAAACAATAATTCATCTGATTTAGAAAAACTTCGCAGTAATACTAAATTAATTAAAGACCATTATTTTGATAAAATAGATACCTAT
This sequence comes from uncultured Bacilli bacterium, assembly GCA_947629125.1. Classification (GTDB taxonomy): domain Bacteria; phylum Bacillota_I; class Bacilli_A; order RF39; family UBA660; genus RGIG4822. The sequence continues at coordinate 6,438 of CANRCO010000044.1, forward strand.
ACTTTAGATGATTTACCAATAATTAAAGAAGCTTTAATTAACTTAGAAGTTGCTGATGATTTAAGTGAAAATATTATTCTTTATTTACAAAAACAAATTACTAAAAGAAAAGCTCCAGTTAGTTATGAAAAATCTTTTAATATAACTATTCAAGATAATGTTCCAAAAATTTCTTGTAAAGAATATAATTTGCTAAATCAAAGTTTAAAAACATATTTTGATTTAGAAAGTATGACTTTAGTACGACCATTATCTATAAAAGAAGTTTATTATTGTTTATATTTACTTAAGAAAATGAATCAAAAAGAAGATGTAATTCAAAAATTTATGAAATTAGCGCGCCAAGAAAATAATAAACAAAATGTAATTGCTCAATATTATTTTGTGATAGATAAAATAGAACATTATGGTGCTTCTTTAAATTTATTAGATAAAGTAAATGATTTAAAAGAATGTTTTCATGAATATTGTACAAGTAGTGAGGAAGATAAAAACACATGGTATTTATTATTATTGTCATCTTTAAAAGATTTAAAAACATATTTGCCAAATGATGGCGAGTATGAAAAAGAGATGGCTAAAAGTTTATATAATAAAAAGAAGGTTTAATACTCAAATGGAGTTTTAGGAACCTTCTTTTTTCTTAATAAAATATCGACCATATCGTCCTTATCAGTAAATAAAGTGAATTTTATTAAATAGATTTGATAATCATTAAAGAAATTTTTAATAAGTAAAAAATCTTTTGGATGATAATATATACCTTTAAATCTTAAAGGATAACATGTAAAAAATTTGCATCCTAAACAATTTATTTTACAATGGTCTTTATCTAGGTTAGGACAAACTCGTCCTTTTGTAAAACAACAACCAGTTTTCAATCTTTTTAAATCATATTTATGTTGTAAACAAACTTTGGTACTACATAAATTATCTTTAAAACCACAAACATTATGGTCACGAAATCTTTTATCTAATTCTTTACTTACTTGTTCATAAATAAAAGTAAATTTCTGTTTTTTATCTTTAATTTGGTAAGCAGTTATTAAATCAGCTAATTCATTTAAAAAATAATTTAAATTGCTATTATAATTTTTAATTTTAAATATAGTTTTATTCATATCAAGATTATTATATTTTAAAATTAATTTTATTTTATTAAAAACTTTTTGTGTAAGTTTATTACCTTCAATTAAATAAATATTTTTAAAATGAACTTTATCTAAAGCTATTATTTTATCATTTTTTAAATCTTTAGAGATTTCTTTAATTAAGGTAGTATTCCAAAAATTAATTAATTCACAATCAAGAACAATACCTTTAATAGTTCCTAATCTTTTTAAATAAACTCGGTTTATTTTAGTTAAATTGTCTTTATTTATTAATAATTCATCTTCATTAATTCGATAACAAATTTTTATTTTAGAATTTAAGTTACTATCTAAAATAATTTTTCGATTACGATTAAGATTGTTAAGATAATCTAAATATTTGTTTTTTTTCATGTTGTACCTCTAATTAAATTTTAGCAAAATATCTATACTTTGTCATTAGTAATTAGAAATTTGTGTTATTTTCTAATATATGTTAAGATATGCGTTGGAGGCAAAATGAAAAAAATTAATACTAAATATACATTAGGCTATGGCAATTTAATTATTTTAATTATGGCAGTAATAGCTATTATTATTTTTAGTTATGTCTTTTATATTCAAAAAGTAAATAAAGAAGAAGAAAAGATTGTTGAAAATAAATGTTTAGAAGTTGTAATGGATGATGAATCTTTAGAAAATGGTATAACTTTAAATAAAAATAATATTGTTAAACAAAGTGATATAGATAAATTAGGTACTTATAATTTTACTGTAAAAAATAATTGTAATAATTATGTAGAATATAATTTAAATTTAGAATCAATTTATAAAAAAGGTGCTAAAAAAGGTGATTATTTAACTGCTGATTTAGTTAATGTTTCCTTATTAGATAAACAAAGTAGTTTAAGTAATTTACCCCAAGCAGAACTTTTACTTGATAGTGGGTTATCTTATGAGGCTTATAATTTAATAAATGATGCTTTAAACCCAAAAGAAAAGAAAAAATATAATTTAAAATTATGGCTTAGTGAAGATGCCCAAAATAGTAATAAAAATTATATAGGTAAAATAGTTGTTTATGGTCAGGCAAAAAATATTGCATTTAATGATTATTTATTAAGTAGTGATATTGCTAATGAACTAAGTTATCAAGAAAGTGAATTAGAAAAAGCTAGTGAACAAACTATTAATAATACTAATAAGTATTGTTATGCTAAAAGTTATTTAGTAAATGCCGATTTATTTATGTTAAACGGTGATATTAAATGTGATGTTTATTCAGATAAATTATATGAAGATGGTTATTTATTCACTTTAAAAAAATTAAATAAATATAATGTTGGTAGTAAATTATATCAAGTTAAAAAGTTAACAAAAAATGAATTAAATGTAAATAGTTATACTGTGTTTAAAGAATCTTCTTTTAATAAATTAAATGATAATGTCCAAGGTCTAATTAAATATAATGATAATTATTATTATGCAGGTAATAAAGTTGATAATTATGTGCAAATTGATGGTGATAAACAATTATATCGAATAGTTGGGTTATATTTACAAGAAGATAATACTTATTTTGTTAAGTTAACTTTATCTAAACCAATGGATAAAAAATATTACTTTTTAGGTGGCAATAAAGAAGGAGCAAAAAACGTTTGTGGAAATGATAATAATTCTAAATGTAATAAACCACTAAATAGTTATAGTAATAGTTATTTAAATACAATATTAAATAAAAAAGAGGAAAAATTTATTAGTGAAAATAACTTTAATATTGGGGCAACTTTAACTAATTTAACTCCTTATAATTCATTTATATTAGAGAATACTAAACAAATGAAACTTAATAAAGGTTTATTAACTATTAATGATTATGCTTTAACTACCGAAGTAACTAATTGGAATTATAGTATTGAAAATATTAATTTTAATTCTAGTTGGTTAAATTTAACGGAAGATGAATTTTCTTTAACACCTAATTTAATATATGATAATGATATACTAGTTTTAAATGAAAAAAATGTTGATTCTATTTCTGTAATTAATAGTCAAAAAATGTTTGTTCGTCCTAGTTTTTATCTAACTCCTAATATTAAATTAGTAGCAGGTAATGGTAAAAAGAATAATCCTTTTATTTTAACAATATAAAATTTTGATTTAATAAACTATTGATAAAAAAACGAAAATAACATATAATAAAAATGTAG
>CANRCO010000045.1 GCA_947629125.1 uncultured Bacilli bacterium
TATAGCAGCAGAGAAAACAACATCCGAACTAAGAAAAGACCAAACAGTCGATAATAATATTAGATACATAGGTAAAAATCCAAATAACTATGTTAGATTTAATGATGAAGACTGGCGAATCATCGGAGTAATGAATAATGTTGAAGATGGTAGTGGTAATAAGGATACAAGAGTAAAAATAATTAAAGCAGAAGCTTTAGGTCAAATAGCTTGGTCCATAGATTGTAATGAAATTACTGAAAATGAATTAGATTGTAGTGTACCAATTAAAAAGTATAATAATTGGAAAGAAGCAACATTACAAAAATTATTAAATGGTTCATATTTAGACAGTACTCAATCAGAAGAATACAATCGTTGGACAAAAGATTTAGTAAGTTATAACAATAGAAAATATGAAAAAATAGATTTTACAAATACTGGAATCAAAGAAGAATATCGTGATATGATTGATACTGTAAAATATAAATTAGGTGGGGCAAATTTTAGTGCAGAAATTTATACGCCGAATGTATACTATAATGTTGAACGAAGTAATAATGTATATTCAGGTAACCCAAAAGAATGGATAGGAAAAATAGGATTAATGTATCCAAGTGATTATGGCTATGCAACAAGTGGAGGAATTGGTATAGATACATATAGTGAGAAACAATATACAACATCTTTAGAAAATTGTATGAATACAGATATAGATGAGTGGCAAAATAAACGTGAAAAACCTGAACTTATTGGTTGTCGAGATAATGATTGGTTATATCTTGAAGAAATGTCTCAGTGGACTATAACGCATTATGGAAAAGATGATTATCAGGTTATAGATTTAAGTGGTCATGGATATTTAAACAACAATTCTGCAACTAACACTTATCTAGTACGTCCTGTTTTATATCTAAAACCAAACATTAAAATTACAAGTGGAACAGGAACACAACAAGAACCATTCATCTTAGCTAATTAAAATTATTTTTTATACCTTCTTTTTTTGACAAGTTTTGTCGAAGGTGTTTAAAAAATAATTTTTTTTTACTATATTAAAGTAGCAAGGTGATAATAATGTTAAAAATGGATATGGAATATACAAAAGGAATACTTTTTGTTAGACTTGATGGAGTTCTAGACCGTAAAAATTGTTATAAACTTAATAATTATTTAGTACCTGTTATATTAAAACATAAAATTAAATACTTAGTTTATAACATGTATTTATTAGAAGATATTGATTCTTCTGGTATTGATGCTATTTTAAATAGTAAATGTGCTATTAAAGCCAACAAAGGTAAAATATGCATTTGTGAAGTCGCTAGTGATGTTAAAAAAGAAATAAAAAAATTACGTATTAAAGAAACTGCTAGTGAATTAACAGCAATGGATTTAATCAAAGTCTAGGTGAAAAAATGAATACTCAAATTGATGAACAAAATCAAAAACTATATGAAGAAAATAAAAATCTGATTTATAAAATCGCACGTAGTAAAGGATTTAAAAAAGAAGATTTTGAAGATTTAACGCAAGAGGGTGCAGTAGGGTTATTAAAAGCTGCCAATAATTATAAAGAAGGTGGTAATGCTAAATTTAGTACTTATGCCTACTACGATATTTATGGCGAAATGTATAAATTTTCCAATAATCGTAATTTAAAAGTAAGTAAAGATTATTTAAAAATTTATAAAAAACTAGAGAAAACTCGTTATTCTTTAGCTCAAAAATTAAATAGAATTCCTAGTAATAAAGAGTTAGCAAGTTTTCTTGAAATGGATTTAAATTTATTGGAAGATGTAATTAATAGTAGTAAAGAAATTATGAGTTTAGATGCTCCAATATATGATGATACTAGTGTTTATGAAGTAATTAGTGATAATAAAGAAAATAATCTTGATAAAAAAATAGATTTATGGGATAGTATCAAGACATTACCTTTAGAACAACAAAAAATTATTCTTTATCGCTATTATAATGATATGACTCAAATGGAAATTGCCAAAAAAATGGGTATGACTCAAGCAATGGTATCACGTTATGAACAAAAAGGAATAAAACGTATTAGACAAAATATGTTATAATTTATTCTTTTTTCTTTACTAATATAATTTATATTTGTAGAATATAATTATAGAGGTTGATACTAATGAGAAGTAAAATTATTAAAATATTTATTGCTTGTATTAGTTTAAGTATATTTTTTTACATCGTTTACTTATATAGTCATAATAAGTTAGAAGCTTTTGATATGGCAATCTATAATAGTATTATAAAATTTAAATCTCCTTTAATAACTTTTATTTTAAAAATTATTACCACTTTTGCAAATCCTCTGAATTTATTTATTATTGTTATAATGTTATTAATTTTAATTAAAAATAAACAAGTTGGTATATTAGTTATTATAAATTTAATTTTAAATAGTTTACTAAATTTAGCTTTAAAAAATATATTTACTCGTGGTAGACCAACTATTACTCATTTGATTAAAGAAAATGGGTATAGTTTACCAAGTGGTCATGCTATGGCTTCTTTAGCTTTCTATGGTTTAATTATTTATTTAGTTTATAAATCAGTTAATCTTAGTAAAAAAGTAAAAACTATTTTAATAAGTTTATTAACTTTATTGATTATTTTAATTGGAATTAGTAGAATATATTTAGGTGTACATTATGTAAGTGATGTTATAGCTGGTTATAGTATTACAACATTTTATTTAATAATATATACTGAAATAATAAAGAATAATTTAAGAGGTCGAAGTAATGAAAAAAAGCAAGTTTCAAAATAAGAATTTATTAGTAAGTTTTAAGTATGCTTTCGAAGGTATCTTTAGTGCATTAAAAACTGAAAGAAATTTAAGAATAGATATTTTAATTATGATAGGAGTCTTAATTTTAGGAATTATTTTAAAAATAAGTCTTGTAGAATGGTTAATTTGTATAATCTTATTTGCCTTAGTTATTAGTGCAGAAATTATTAATACAGTTATCGAAATTGTAGTTGATATGATAACTTTAGAAAAAAATCCGCAGGCGAAACTCGCTAAAGATTTAGCTGCGGGAGCAGTATTAATAATTGCTTTATCAACAATTGTTGTAGGTACATTTATATTTTTACCAAAAATAGTAAATTTATTTTAATAATTTTACTATTTTTTTTATATTATATAATAGGTGACAAAAGATGAATAAGAAAGAAGAATTTAAAACTTTTGTTAAAGAACATCCAGAATTAATAAGTTTTATAAAAAATAAAGAAATGACTTGGCAACAATTTTATGAAATTTATGATATATATGGTAATGATGAATCTACTTGGGATAAATACTTTTCAAAAGCTAATGACACTAATCAAAATATGACTAATAATTTTAATAGTATTAAACAGATGGTTAAAAGTATAGATATGGATTCGGTTCAAAAACATATTAACACTGCTCAGAAAGCTTTAGGAGTAATCGAAGAATTAACAACTAAATCTTCTAATGTAGCCTCCACTATAAAAGGGCCATTAAATCCGCGACCTTTAACTAAATTTTTCGAGGATTAAATGGAATTAAGTTTACAAATTAAATTAAAAGATAATCCCAAGTATTATCAATTTTTAAAAGAAAATTCCCAATGGATTAAAACTTTGAATCGTAATGCTTCTAATTATACTAAATTTGAAACAGAAATGAAAAAGTTATATAAAATTCGTACTACTGATAAGATAAATGAAGTAATCGATAATATTGATTTAATAAGTACAATTATTTCATCGCTGAAATAATTGTATTTTTTGTTAAATAATTGTCAATGAATAAGATTTTTATTTTTTTTCATAAAAAATTATTGCATTTAAAAAAAATTTATCCTATAATTTTAATATATAGAAAGATAGAGGTTATCATTATGAAAATAAATAAGAATAAAAAAGGTTTTACATTAATTGAGTTATTAGCAGTTATAGTTATTTTAGCTGTTGTTATGTTAATTGCTGCTACAGCAGTAATACCGCTAATGGAAAAAGCAAGAATGAGTGCATTATGGGATGAAGCAATTGCTTTAACAAAAGCAGCAGATTTGAAATTTCAAGACCCTTCAAATGCTGATTTAACTGGTAAACAAATATTTAAGGTTAATGAATTAAAAACCGAAAGATTTTTTGATAAGGGAAATGCTGATGGATATTATGGTTGTGTTGAAGTAGATGCTTCTGGAGATGATTATACTTATAATGTATATCTTTCAAATGGTAATTATACTATAAATGGAAAGAATCCTAAAACAACAAGTTATAATAATAATGTAAATAAAGTTACAACTAATAAACCAAAAAGTGATTCTGCTGTAAATGATAAATGTAAATAAAATATCTTTATAGATATTTTTTTTCTATAGGAGTGAAAAGATGAATTGTAAAAATTGTAATCAAATAATTAATGATATAAATGCTAAATTTTGTCCTAATTGTGGTCAGAGTTTAACGGATAATAATAATGTAAATACTTCAAACGTAGTTCCTCCGGTAGTTAATGTTACAAATAATCAAATTAATAATGTTCAAAATGATTTACCTAAAGTACCGGATATAAATGATTTAGCTGTTAATGTACCATTAAATCCAATAACTCCAGAAGTAACTAATAATATTGAACAACCAGTTATTAATAATCAAGTAGTTACTCCTGTGGTTAGTGAAGTTAGTGAAGTACCGCAACCTAATGTAGTTCCTAATCAAGGTGATATAAATAATGATACTACTCCAAAAATATTAAGTGTTAATGATAAACCAAAAAAAGAAGTATCTAATAAAAAGATAATAATAATAGTAGTAGCAGTAATAGCTGCAATAGCTCTTATAATTGTTGCTATAACATTTCTTATGCCAAATTTATCTAAAGGTTCTATTATTAATGATGTTGAAAGTTTTCAAACAGCAGCACAACTTGCTATTAATGACCCAGTAATTCGAGAACAATTACCTCAAAGTGAAAATGTTTGTTTAACAGTTGATTATTTAAATAAAAATAATTTTTTTACCAAAAGCTTAGACGAAGGCTATCAAGGTTCAATTTTGTTTAATACTAATAATATGCAAGTAGAATATATTTGGTTTAATAATAAAAATTTTATTATTGAAGGTAATCCAACGGACGTTAGTAATGTAGATAATGTAAAAAAATTAGGTAATGAAAAAGCTTTAAATAATTGTAATAATGAAGGAACTATGGTTTTAGATACACCGTTAGCTAGCAAAACTACTATAATTGATGAAGTTGCAGCTGTTCAAAAATCAGCAAAATTGGCATTTCAAGATCCTGTAAGTAACATAAATTTTCAAAAAAATGAAAAAATTTGTTTTACAGTTGAATATTTAAAAGAATATAATTGGTTTGAAAAAGGATTATCTGATGGTTATCAAGGTTCACTTTTATTTAATACTAATAATATGCAAATAGAATATATTTGGTTTAATAATAAAAATTTTATTATTGAAGGTAATCCAACGGACGTTAATAATGTAGATAATGTGAAAGATTTAGGTAATGAAAAGGCTTCAAATAATTGTAATAATGAAGGAACTTTATTAAAAGCAACAAATGAGTAATCTTGTTTAAATATGAAAAGTATGTTAATCTTAATTTGAAGGTGAAGATATGAAAAAAGGATTTACTTTAGTTGAAATATTAGCCGTTATTGTTATTTTAGGGATAATAATGGTAATTGGTTCTATTGCAGTAGTTAATATTTTAAATAATTCAGATGAAAAGAATTTAATTACTGAAGGAGAAAAATTAGCTGAAGCAGCAAAATTATATTATGATGCAGAAAATATGAGTGGTGATATTTGTATTAGTTTAAATACTTTAGTTGATAATGGTTACTATCAAAAACAAAATAGTAGTTATCATGGTTCTGTTAGAATAAGCTCTAAAAAAACATCTAGTGGGGGAATAAGTGGAGTAAAAACTACTGCTCAATGGTTTATTACTAATAAAAAACTATATTTAAGTAGTGGAAACAATCATGAATCTTATGATTGTACTGATTATGATATGGATAACTGTAATGGTTGTTAGAAAGTGGTAGTGTTATGATTATAGGTAGTCACGTTTCATTTAGTCAAGAACAATTATTGGGTAGTGTTAAAGAAGCTTTAAGTTATGGAGCTAATACATTCATGTTTTATACTGGTGCACCTCAAAATACTAAAAGACAAAATATAAATCAAGAATATTTAAAACAAGCTTGGGAATTAATGCAAAAAAATAACATTGATATTGCTCATGTTATTTGTCATGCTCCTTATATAATTAATTTAGCTAATAATCTTGATCCAGAAAAATGGCAATTTAGTATTAATTTTTTAAAAAATGAAATAAATCGTTGTGAACAAATGCAAATTAAATATATGGTTTTACATCCTGGTAGTCATGTCTCTTTAACTAAAGAAGAAGGTTTGAATAATATTGTTCAGGCGTTGAATTTTATTATTCGTGATGATGATAAATGTATGATTTTATTAGAAACTATGGCTGGTAAGGGTAGTGAATGTGGCGCTAATTTAGATGAAATAGCTTATATTTTAAATGGTGTTAAATCCAAAAATATTGGAGTATGTCTTGATACTTGTCATTTAAATGATGCTGGCTATGATATGAGTGATTTTGATAAATTTTTAAATTTGTTTGATGAAAAAATAGGTTTAGAAAAAATTAAATGTATTCACATTAATGATAGTAAAAATGTTATAAATTCTCATAAAGACCGTCATGAAAATATTGGCTTTGGAACAATTGGTTTTCCTAATTTAGTTAATATAGTTCATCATCCTAAATTAAAAGATGTTCCTAAAATATTAGAAACACCTTACATTGGTGAAGATGATACCGATAAAAATTGTATCTATCCACCATATAAATTTGAAATTGAAATGCTTCAAAACAAAAGCTTTTCTAAAGACTTGTTAACAAAAATACGTTTATATTATAAATAACTACCATATTTTTGGTAGTATTCAATTGCTAATTTTTTAATTTTAGCAAAATTTTCTGGTGAATAATGCGATTTATACATTTCAAAATTTAATAAAGATGGATTACCTATAACGGTTTTCCAATTCTTTTTTATAAATAAAAATGTAAATTCTAATTCTTCTTCACTTAAGAAAATATTTTTTTGTTGGGCAAAATTATTTACTTGTTCTTTTGTTAAGGTCTTTACATATTTTTCTATTAAATTATGCATCTAAATCACCTAATATATTGTATGTTTTAAGAAAAAAAATGAATACTAATATTAGGTGAATTTAATTGAAAAAGACATCATTTATTATAATTAGTATTTTTATTTTTCTCTTTTTTGGTCTTATAGTTGGGAAAATTAGTTTTTTAATGTTTAAAAATGGTCAATTTTATAATGAACAATTAAAAATGCGAACGCAAATATATATTGAAGGAGCTAGTGCACCAAGAGGAAGAATATTAGATGTTAATGGGAAAGTTTTAGTAGATAATATTGGAGTAAAAACGATTGTTTATAATAAATTAAAAGATGTCACAACTACAAAAGAAATTGATATTGCTAATAAACTAGCAAATATATTATCAGTTGAAAAAGAAGATGATGAACAAAAGATTAAAGAATTTTATATGTTAACTCATCAACAAGAAGTTGATAATTTAATTACAGCTAAGGAATATACTGATTATGAAAATCGTAAAATTACTACGAAAGAATTAGAACAATTAAAGTTAAGTCGTATAACTAATGAGATGCTTAGTAATTATACTGAAACCGATTTAAAAACAATTCATATTTATAATTTAATGAACAAAGGTTACTTATATGAAAAAAAGAATATATTAGAAAATGTTAGTGATAGTGAATATGCTTTAGTAATTGAACAGAATATTGAAGGAATTACGGGAGAATTAACTTGGAACCGGACTTATCCATATGGTGATGTTTTAAAAAAAATTTTTGGAACAGTGAGTAATAGTGTTCCTTCGGAAAAGAAAAAAGAGTTTTTAAAAAAAGGTTATGCTTTAACTGACCGGGTTGGAATCAGTTATTTAGAAAGTGAATATGAAGAATATTTAAAGGGACAAAAAGCAATTTATAAAGTGAATAGTGATAATACTTTATCCATAGTCCAAGAAGAACAAAAGGGTAATGATTTAGTTTTATCAATTGATATTGATGTTCAAATGAAATTAGAAGAAATTTTACGTAATCAAATTTTGGCAGCTAAAAAGATGGCTAATACTAATTATTTTAATGAAAGTTATGCAATTGTTAGTAATCCTCAAAATGGGTCAATTTTAGCTATTGGTGGACAAAGGTTAATTGGAAGTACTAAAAATCCTTCTTGGGAGGATGTTAATTTAAATATAATTAATAATTCTTATACTGTTGGTTCAATTGTTAAAGGAGCATCTATGACTGTTGGTTATCAAAATCGAATTGTCGATATTGGTACAAAATATCGTGATGCTTGCGTTAAATTATATTTAGTACCAGCCAAATGTAGTTATAAATCTTTAGGAGTTGTTGATGATGTTAAAGCTTTAGCTAATTCTTCTAATTATTATCAGTTTATGATTGCTATTGGTTTAACAAAACAAAAATATAAATATGATATGAAATTAAATGCTACAGCCAATCATTTTAAAATTTATCGAGATACTTTTGCTTCTTATGGTTTAGGAGTTAAAACTGGAGTTGATTTACCTGATGAAAAGTTAGGAATTATTGGCAAGACTGTTGCTGATGATTTACTCCTTAATTTAGCCATTGGACAATATGATACATACACACCAATTGAACTACTTCAATATATTAATACTATAGCTAATAATGGTAAAAGAATTTCTCCAGCTTTTATGAAACAAATTGTAGCAAGTGATGGTAAAATTTTAATGGAAAACCCTCATAAAGTAATTGATAAAGTTGTAATGGAAGATAAATATTTTGAGCGAATAAAAACAGGTTTAAATCAAGTTATGTTAAGTGGAACAGGAAAAAACTATGTAAATAGTATTTATAATCCAGCTGGAAAAACCGGAACAAGTGAAACTTTATATGATTCCAATAATGATGGAATTGGTGATGTTATGACTATTACTTCAAGTTTTATTACTTTTTTCCCAATTGATAATCCACAATATAGTATGGTTGTTATTGCTCCAAATGTTAGTCATAATAATGGTTCTTATAATTATAAAGCTCCTGTAAATCGATTGATTAGTCGAGAAATTAGTGACTATTTAATGACGAGAAGTTAATTTATAGTGTCAAATTTTTTTGAAAATGTCAGTAGATAATTTTTTGAAAATGTCAGTGAAAGTGTAATATAAATATCAAATAAGGCAAAGCCTTATTTGTAAAAATATTATACTTTTTTTAATTAGTCAAGGTTCACGATGAACTCACTTCGTTCGAC
>CANRCO010000046.1 GCA_947629125.1 uncultured Bacilli bacterium
TGATTACTTAAATCCATAAAATTAGAATTAGCTTTTAATTCAGGATAAGACTCACTTAAAGCAAAAATTTTAGCAATCCCTCGAGATAATTGTTGGTTAGTAGCAATTTTTTCTTCATCACTCATTTGGTTATAACTTTTATTACGCATTTCAATAACTTCCGTTAAAGTTTCTTTTTCATGCTTAGCATAACCTTTAACAGTTTCCACTAAATTAGGAATTAAATCCCATCTTTTTTTTAGATAAACATCCATTGTTGCGAAAGCTTCTTCAACTTTGTTTTTTAATCTTACTAAACTATTATAAGTAACTAAAACAAATAGAAGAATTAATACTACAACAGCAATAGCAATTATCACATAAATATTCATAAAATCTATCTCTCCTATCTAAATTGATTATCTCATAAAATTTTAAAGATAACAATAAAATTTAATCAAATGTCGCCAATTTATAATTTTTTTTAGTTAATGAATTATATTCTTTAGCAGTAATAATATTTACATGATATTTATTGACAATTTGATAAACAAACTGATAGTTATTTTCATCAACCATTATTACTAATTGGTAATTATTTTTTTTATTTTCTTGAAAATGTTTCATAATTTTAGGCATATTAGTTAACTTATCTAAATAATAAACTAAGTAAGTAGCATCATCAATATATTTATTTTTTTTAGGATGATAAAAACTTAATAATTTATTACTTATATTAAATAAAAACTTATTACTTCTAATTATTTTAATAATTTTAGATTTCATACTTCACCTCTTAATATGCTAGCAATATATGAATAAATAACTTTAATATCATAATTATCTTTAATAAATTCTTGTCCTTTTTTTACTAACTGTTGATACTTTTGTGGTTTTTTTTCTAAATCTAAAATAGTTTTTACAATTTCATCTTCATCTTTTTTAATAACAAAATCAGGATAAATAAATTCAATACCTGGCCAATAAGTTGCTAAAGCCATACTGCCACTAGCTAAACCTTCAAAAGGTGTTATATGAAAACTCTCTGGTTTATCTTTATCTGATAAAGATAAAACGTAACCAATATTAGTTAAATATTTCTTTACATCTACCCAACCAGTAAAAATAATATCATCTTCTAAATTAAAAATTTTTATATTATGTAAGATATCTTGATAATATTTTTTTTCTTCTTGATTAAAATTAGTACTTGTTAAATCTTCAGGTTTTAATCCTAATATATGTAATTTATAATTCATATTTTTCTTTTTTAATTCAAATAAAATTTTAATAGCTCGATGCAAACCTTTACGTTTTGGTAATGCTCCAATTAAAGCAATATTATACTGAGAATCTTTTTTCTTCGTTTGTAAATATTTATCACATTCAATAAAATTAGGAACTATTGTCATTTTATGTCTTGGTATATCAAATTTTTTAATAAATTCTTCATAATAGTAATAACCAACTGTAATTATTTTTTCAACATTTTCCATTTTTAATTTATAACCATAATTTTTATATAATTCAAAACGATGAGCACGAATAATTAAACGTTGAAATTCTTTTACATTATAACTAAACCATCTAGCATTTTCTACTAACCATTCACACCAGATAATATCAGCAGTTTCTAAAGCTTTTAAACAAGCTTCTTTATCGATTAATAAGTAATCACTATGTTCAATAATCGTTAAGTTATATTCTTTTTCTAATAAAGGATATAAACTTTTCATAAATTTTAAATCATAACCATTTATTAGTATATTTAATTTTCTTTTTGGATACTTACTAGGTACTTTTGACCATTTTAAAAAAGTATCTAAATCTACGTATTTATTATTATTTAATATATAATCACTAATAATAAAAGAATAATTACGAAAAGAATCTAATTTTTTAACAATTACATCTAATTCAGTATTTTTAGCTAAATAATCTTCATAATTAATAAATCTTATATTATTCTTATTTACTTTTTTTACTAATTGTTGATTTAAACAATCAACTTGATAATCTTGATTTAATTTTTCTATTATTTCTAAGTTATATTCTTCTAATATTAATAGCACTTTATATTTCATTTAAAACCTCACTTATTTCTTCGAGCTTTTAAAAAATATTTTAAGTAAATAAAGGTATCTTTAAATCTTTTAGGTTCAGTAATAACTCGATAAAGCCATTCGATATTTAATTTTAAAAATATTTTAGGTGCTCTTTTTTTAGTTCCTGAATAGATATCAAAGCTTCCTCCTACCCCCATTAAAATATTAGCTTTAATTTTATCTTGGTTTTCAATTATCCATAATTCTTGTTTAGGAGAACCCATAGCAACAAAAACAATATTAGCTTTACTTTTGTTAATAGCTGCTATAGCTTCTTCACTAGATACATAACCATTTATTCTCCCAACTATTTTTAGTTGAGGATATTTCTCTTTTAAATTAATTTCAGCTTTTTTTAAAATTTCTTCACGAGCCCCATATAAAAATATTTTACCATTTATTTTATGAGAATTTTCACATATTTTAGCCATTAAATCGACACCAGTTAATCGCTTATTTATATATTTACACTTTTGTACAACTAATGCCCCATCAGGAATATGACAACTAGCATCAATTAACCCTTTTTTTAAAGTAGCATTTTCCATAGAGAAAACAATTTTTTTAGGATTAATACTAAAGATAGTATATTTTTCTTTATTTTTAATTGCTAAATCTATTTCATTAATTATATCGGTAAAAGTCTTATTATCAACTGGTATATCATTAATAAAATCTTGTTGCATATCTTTGCTCCTTCAAGAATAAATTATAATAACTTCTTATCTAATACCACATAATGGATCATCAACAACACCAAATAAATAGAATATTATTGTTAAAAGACCTGGTAATAAAAATATCAAAATAGTATAAATAATTCTCTTTACAGAGTTAGGAAAAGCCTTTTTTAAACCATCCTGATTTTGATTTATAATAGCTAAGAAAAAATCTTTAACTGTAAATATGACAAATAAAATTAATGCTGCATATTTCATTATATTATAAATAAGTTGTAAATAATAATATGTATTATTTGGGTCATTAGTATCACCAATGATACCACCACAATCACTAGCAAAAGCTACTGTTGGTAAAATAAGAAAAACTACTAAACCAAATGTCAAAACTTTAATATTTTTTTTAATTATTTCCATTTTTACCTACCTCACATGCACCATGGCCATCTACTGTTTGAGAACAACATTTAGTTGGGTGAAACATACATTCATTACAAACTGTAAAACCACCATTAGAAACAAAATCTTTATTATTACTGGCATCAGAAATAATATCGATTATTATATACATAATACTTGGAATAAAGAAAATTATAACCCCAGCAATGACTCTTTGCACCAAAGTTTTAATTGATGTAGAAAATGATTTAGGATCAGCACCAAATATAGCTTTCATAAAATCCATAGCACCCATTACAAGTAAAACTATTGGAATAGCTACTTTAACAACAACTAAGGCATAACCAATAGCCATAAATATTTTTGCTACGCCACCTTCACATACTACAAAACTTAAATTTAGCATTTCTATCACCATTTTCTATTCTAATTATAGCATAATATTTTTAAATTACATAATATTATTCCAAAAAAAAAGCCAAAGCTTTTTTATTTTAATTTGATGGATCATTAACTTTACAATCGCTTGGTTTTAAAACACATGTCCAACAATTACCATAGCTAGATTTTATATCTTCATTATATTCTTCAATTAAACTAAATACCATGTTAATTAATGTTGGTAAGAAGAATATTACAATAGCTGCTATAGCTTTATTAATTAATTTTTTAGTTGCTTTTTGCATTTCTTTTTCATCAGATGCTATAACTGCAGAACCAAATGCAATAGCTCCTGTTAATAATAAAATTATTGGAATAGCAATTTTTAATACTAAAATAACATAACCTACTATTTTTAAAATTCCACCTGCGTTAGTACATAAATCTGTCATACGAACACCTCTTTCTTTCTAAATTATATCGGAGTAAATAGCCATTGTCAAGATTTTTTCAAGAAATCAAAAAATGACTTTTTCTTATTTGGGTCTTGTAATTTTATTCTTTCAAAACCAAGAGCAGCTAATAATTCATTTAACTCTTCATGAAATGGTTTTTTATCGTCCAAATAAGGGATATTAAAAAATATTTTTGTTTTACTTTCATACTCAAATTCATACTTGTCACTATTTGACAGTAAACTCTTATTTAAAACTAATTTATTGTCTTTAATTCTTTCAAAAGCATTTTTATCTTTACCTATCAATTTATTGAGTTTAATCAAACCAGGTTCAATCAAATAAATAACATCTGTACATAAATTTGTTGAGCCTTTTTCATTTAAATCAATTAAAATAACTTCAACATTAGAATTAGTAGCAATAAATGCTGGTAAATCTAAAGAAGTTGTATTTTTTAATGTATTATCATTTAAATAAAGAAAATCTTTATTATCAACTTCAACAGCTACTACTTTATAATAAGCTTCTAACTGTTTTTTTAACATATAAGTTAAAGTCGTTGATCCAGCATGTGGAGTAACATTTTTTATACCTAATATTTTTAAACTAGTTTGATTATTATTAGTTGGAGAAGCATTATTAGTGTTATTAGTACTATTATTATTTACTGGATTAACATCTAACTTATGATATTGGGCTACATCTTTATAACTATTAGTATACTCAATTAAATGATTAATATCATTTATATTTAAAGTAAAATTATAAATACCCATAGAAACTAATTGTGATAAATATATTTCATTGTTAACTGAATCATCTAAAAGTAAAATAACTCGACTCATATCAAAACGCATTGATAAATCTTGTATAACATTAATATTATGAAAATCTTTAATAGCAGTAATATCAATAATTAATTTATTATAAACGGGATTAGTAAACCTAGTTGCTAAATCATTTACACTAAATTCACCAGTTAAATTCTGAATAGTATCTATATTAAGATTATTTAATTCACTAGTATATTTATTCGATACAATTATATTCATAAAAAATCCTTTCTAACATTTATTATCATGATTTTCAAATCCAACACAATATGCTCCTTTAATATCTATTGTTGAACCCTCTATTTTAAATGACATTAAATTACCAATTAAAGGCAAATCAAATTTTAAAAACAAAACAGTTTCAAAATAAGATAATTTAGTATCAGAAACTTTCATATTTCTAACACAATAATAATATTTTCTATTAGTTTTTGCTTTTTCTAAAATTGTACTATTTAAATCTGCCATGCCATACCAAATATCATTGTTATCAACTGGACATTTTCCAGTATTATCATAACCACTAGTTTGCAAATAATTATTTATTATTTGAACAGAACCCCATTGTTCTGCAGCTCCAACAGATTTATTCGTAATTCCCTCATATTTTTCAATTATATTTACAGTTTCATTTTTCATCTTGAAAACTTTTGAATAATTAACTGCAAGTAATAAAAAAGCAACAAATATAAAGATAAAAACTATTATTAATTGCATTGACCAAGTTGTACCTAATGATTCTCGCATCTTACCACCCGCATTTTAATAAATATTTTTTGTTGTTCCTTTTACTTTAAAATCAACTTCACTAATAAATGGTAAACTTATATGATAAAAAACTTCTATATCATAATACCGACTAGTTTCTAATTCAGCTGCACTGGAATTTTTATGTTCACGATAGCAAAAAACATATTGATTATTACCATTATTATCAATAGCTCCTGTCCAGCCACTTTCGCAATCACCATAGTCAGAATATCCACTACCAATTAATTTTTGTACAAAATCTTCATCATCGACTAATTTATCAATACCATATCTTTCAATATATTTAACTATATCATTTTTGGTTTTAAAAGCACTAGCATAGTTAATTGAAACACAAATTATGCCTGTAAATAGAAAGATAAATACTATAACTATTTGCATGATAAAAGTTGATCCTATCGATTCTTTCAAATATGATCACCTATCCTTTATAAGGACACCAAATCGTAGTATTTGATCCTGGAACTTTACATTCTACTCTTCCATTATCAACATTATTACCACATACAGCTTTACTACAATCTGCATTATTACCTAAATCCTCACTTATCATTGGCCAAATAACCAAAGTAAAAAAGGCAATAACCGCCCCTACAATCATAACAACTATTACTGTTGTATTAAGCTCACCTGTTGCCTCTTTCACATTATTACCTAACCTTCATCTGATGTTGGTGTGTATTTTTGTGTTGTTGAACAATCCTTGGTATTTGGATCGTACTCCCAACCAGCACTATTACACGTTCTTGTCTTAATTTGTGTCCTAATAGTTGGTAGAACAAAAACTGTAACAATTGCAGCTACTGCAGCAATAGCAATAACTGTAACAACTGTCATATTTAATTCTCCTGTTGCTTCCTTCATTTATAACATCCTCCTTATTTTCTACTATACATAATTATTATAACTATTTTTAAAATAATTATCAATATTTAATAAATAACTTTACATACCCATTAACATTAATACAGAAACCAATAATAAAATCATAACACCAGCTCCAGTAACCATAAGCATTTTCATGGTTTTACCTTCCATCTTTTCTAGACGAGCCTTATATTTAGTTTCCCTGGCTTTTTGCTGTAAGTTCGAAATCGAATGCGAAAACGTAACTAATTGTTCTTGTTTTCTTTCTTGTTTACCTAAACTTAAACGATAAAGAAGTCGCATCATTCGCATTGAATCACGAACGGGATACTTTTTAGCAAAATCCATATATGGAGTTATTGAATCATCTCCAGCATTTATCGCATTAATCATCTCTTGTAAACCATCTTTAAAAATACCAGGTGCTTCATTGATTGATTTACCAATAGCTACAGGTACAGTATAATGCTGAATTAATATTTCTAGACTTTTTAAATAATATGGTAACATCGTATTAACATTATGTAAATGAACTTTGTAATATCTTTTTAGACTAGAATAACCTGATTTATAAACAAAGAAACCTACCCCAAAAGATAACAAAAATGTTAAGTATGAAGCACTACCAATAGTTAATACTAAAACTACAAGTCCAATTAAAAATGCATTTTTAATTCTTTTATTAAATAGCATATCGGCATTAACGCCATCACCATATTTAATATGAACTAAAAAATCATAATCTTCTTCTTTTAATTTAGTAAAATATGCTTGATTATCATTAAAAAATTTATTTCGGTTAATTTGACCAGTGTAAAATAGAACAAATAATATAATTATACCTATTATAATAATCTCAATATACATTATTCAACCCCCACATCTTCATTATAATATTTTTCTCCACTTAATAAAAAATAAGAATTTATTATAATTATTGCATGTAAAGTTAAATTAACATACCATAAATCTACCATTTTCATATATTGATCTTGCCCTAGCAAAAATTGCATAGTCATAACTAAGAAATATAACATAACACCAAAAGTTAAAAATCGACGATGGAATTCTTTACGGTCCATTTGGTCGCGATAAACACCTTCTACTAAAGAGTCAATATCCATTGACATGTTTTCTAAAGCTTCCCCAGAATCTTTAGCACCTTCTTTAGTAATTTGTAAAAATAATTGATGCATATTTTTTACCATATAATAAGGATATTTCGCATTAAAAAATTCTATAGATTCGTCAATTGTTCCATTTTGATAAGACATATCTATCATATGTTTTACATCAGTTAATACAGGTTCTTCTAGTATACCTGAATCACGAACACCCTCTAATGATTTTACAAAACTTTGAGTAGTATTAAATTCCATAATAACATTAGTTGTATATATTTGAATTTGTTCAAATAAATATTCACTATATAATCTTTGACTACGAAGATAAGCTAAATAAGGAACAAACATTAAAGCAATTATAATATAAATAATAGAAATAAATATACTTCTAAAGTATAGATAAGATATAACTGCTGCTAAAGCACCAAATATAGCCAATTGAGTCAAATATTGTTTAGCTGAATAGTCTTGACCTAATTCTTTTACTTTTTCTTTAACAACCTCATAACTATAAGGCATGTACTTATTATAAACTGATGTAACTTGACCAGAGAAAAATTTAGCGACACCTACCCCATTATTTTTTCGATATACAACGATAAATAAGGCTATACCTAATAATAAAATTAACTCCATTTCTTGGTATCACCTCTTTCTAAAGCATTTCAATTACATCAGAATTATTAGTTTTATTCTTTAGATGGAATAAATCTTCTTCAAATTGAACACCTTGAATACTTACATAATCTCGTAAATTCTTAGTTGGATTGTTTAAAGTATATGAACCATCTAATTTTTTACTGAATATGGTATTTACTTTTGCTTCATTGTTTTCATCAACATAAAATTCGCAAACTTCAATAATTTCTCTTTGAAAACGATTTAATTCTTTGCTCATGTATCCTTTAACATATATACCGATTTGAACATAACGATGAATAGTATTTAGAAATTGATTAACATCTATATTACTTTCCAACAAACTAAACATACGCATTGGAATATTACTAGCTTTATCGGAATGAATTGTTGATAAAATATTATGTCCTGATGAAATTGAGTTACGAACAGCCATAACTGCTTCAGCACTACGAACTTCGGAAAGTAGTATCCATTTTGGATTTTGTCGCATACAGGTTACTAATACATCTGAATAAGAAGCAATATTATTGGTTTTCATAGCAACTATATCTCGGTGAGGAAATATTTTATCTAAATGCAATTCTAATGTATCTTCAATTGTTATAATTTTTTCATCTTCATTAGTGTTACTAGCCAAGTATTTAACAAGTTCTGTTTTACCTGAACCAGTTTCACCACTTACAATTATATTACAATGTCCTTTAACACATTGTAATAAGAAGTTTAAAACATCTTCGGTAACATATTGTTCATTTAATAATTTTTCTTTATTTAATCTAATTTTAGCAGGTGTTTTACGAATAACGCATGCAATGCCATTAGTAGCAATAGAATCATGGATAAAATTTAAACGTAATTCAGCACTTTCAGCATCCAAAAAAGGATG
>CANRCO010000047.1 GCA_947629125.1 uncultured Bacilli bacterium
AGAACCACTATCTTTTTCATTTTCTCCGAACTCTTTAATAATTTCAGCTGGAGTCATTTTTGTAATATCCATATTTATCCTCCTTTATAATAAATCGGTTTTAACCTTGTAATAATTTGGAGATTATTAAAACAAAGAAAAAACTTCGTAATTGATTATATTACAAAATCACTGTGTTTGTCAATTGTTTTCAGCTATTTTTGGTAATTATATTCGCTTATTAAACTACTTAATGGCATAATTGCTAAATCATGATATTTTATTTGTTCTAATAATATTAATAAATTATTTTTACTTAAATTTTCCTTTAATAAAATTATACTACCACTATTAATTTTATTTTTAATGCTGGCAATGTTGCTGTTGGTTAGCGTATATGTTGGTTCGATTAAGTATTTATTTTTAGCTACACATTGGTCTTTAATACTATCAGATACAATACATAGTTCATTATTTAATTTAGCGCTTTTTAATTTTTTATCTAATAATACAAAATTATCTTTATCATTATTAATTTGTTCAAAGAAACTATTTTTTGTATAATCATCTAAATTTATTAACAAATTAACTTTTAAATCATTATCTATAAAATATTGAGCTATTTCATTATCTTTTTTTTCTAATATAATAGCAACGCCATTTTTCTTACTATTACCTTTATTAATTATCTTATCTTTGTTACTTTCAACTGATAACTTAGGACTTACTTGGTCAAAAACTAAATAATAAGCATTATATTTACCCAATTTTTTCATATTAACATAACTTTTTGATGCATTTACACTTAACCCATTAATACCTGGAATAATATAATCATTTGAAACAATAGCATTAACACTACTAACATTATTGTTATCAATTTCTTTAGTTATTTCTTGCATTAAAGGTGTTTTACTTTTTACAAATAAAGCTGTTTTTTCCGTATAATAAAAACTAAATATCATTAAAGCAATTAAACCAGTATATTTAAACATTTTTGCCATAAACTCACCTAATTAAATATATGAAAAAAAAACTGGATAATGCTTTAGTTATCCAATTTTACCTTTTATTATTTCCATTCCTCTTTTAGTATCGGGAATTAAAATATCATAAACCATTTTATTTTTCTTTAACTCATTTATAAAAGCTACTTCTTCTTTAGTCATTGTCACATGTTTATGATTATTTTCATTATCAACAAATGTAACAATCTCATCAGTACCTAATAAATAATCACTTGTTACAGCAAAAATATTCATTAGTTCAATAATTGTTTCAATTGTTGGATTTCTTGTTTCTTTTTCATAGCAACAAATAGTAGTTTCATCTAAACCTAAAAGTTGACCTAATTCAGCTTGAGTTAGTTTTTTATTTTTTCTTAATTCTCTTAATCTACTACCTTTAAGCATTATACCACCACTCTTAGTTTAAATTATAATGGTGATTTTATACGCAATGTACTAAGTTTACCATTAGTAAAATTTACCATTTATTTATTAAAGATTTTTTGATATAATCTATATCATAGATAGGATAGGTATAAATGAAAAAATTAAAAGAATTAAGACAACAAAAGAATTACACAATATCTCAATTCGCAAAATTAGTTAAAATTTCTCCTACTTATTATTGGCAAATTGAAAATAAAAAAAGAAGACTTTATTATAAATTAGCTGTTGAGATTGCTAAAGTCTTTGGTTTAAAACCAGATGACATTTTTTATGATGATTTTTGTTAAGATTCTTTTTTAGATGATAAAAAAGTTACTCGTTCCGCAATTACTTCTGTAATGTACTTGCGATTTTTTTCGGTGTCTTCATAACTACTTGTTTGTAGTCGACCTTTTATTCCAATTACATCACCACTTTTACAATATTCACTTGTATTAGTAGCTATTCCATTCCATAAGATACATCTAATAAAGTCCGTTTCATATAAACCATCTGAATTTTTAAAAGGTCTTTGAACAGCTACATTTATAACAGTTCTTTTTTTGGCATCTACTTCTACTACTTCGGGGTCTTTGGTAAGTCTACCTACTAAAACAACTTGGTTCATAATTCCTCCTTTCTTTAGAAATCCTAACAAATATTTATGAGAAAGACAAAAGCTAGATTTTTAATTTATGAAAAGAAAAAAGTCTAAAAATTTAAAAAATATTAAAAAAAATACTCAGAAATTTAAAATCTGAATATTTTTAATTTTTTAATAGGCGATTAAGTTCAATAGCATATTCCATAGGTAATTCTTTTTTAAAATCAGCAATAAATCCCATAATTAATAATTCTTTAGCTCGATTAAAACTTAATCCTTGAGACTGTAAATAAAATAATTTATCTTGACTTAATTTGGATACAGTCGCTTCATGTTCAATAGTTGATGAAGAGTTTTCTATAATATTTTTAGGATAAGTATCACTAAATGAACTATTATCTAAAATAATTGTATCACATTTAATTTTTGCTTGAGAATTTGTAGCATTTTTACCAATTCGAACAGTACCTCGATAGTTACTAGTTCCCCCATTACTAGCAATTGATTTACTTAAAATGTTACTTTTCGTATTTTTACCTAAATGAATCATTTTAGCTCCAGCATCTAAATATTGGTTTTCTCTAGCATAAGCAATACTAATAGAATTACCAACAGCATTATCACCCTTTAAAATACATGAAGGATATTTCATAGTTATATGACTACCAATGTTACCATCTACCCATTCCATTATGGCATTATCATAAACAATAGCTCTTTTGGTAACTAAATTGTAAACATCATTTGACCAATTTTGAATAGTTGAATAACGACAGCGGGCATTTTTCTTAACATAAATTTCTACTACTCCCGCATGTAAGCTAGTTGAAGAATAACTTAAAGCGGTACAACCCTCAATATAAGAAAGCTCTGCACCCTCTTCCACAATAATAATTGTACGTTCAAATTGTCCTAAACTTTCTGTTTCAATTCGAAAATAACTTTGTAAAGGTCGGTCAAGTTTTACATTTTTAGGAATGTAAATAAAACTACCTCCACTCCATACTGCCCCATTTAAAGCGGTATATTTATTTTCATCATATTTTACTAAATTATTAAAGTATTGCTTAAAAAGTTCCGGATATTTTTGTAAAGCTTCATCAGTACTTAAAAATATTATATCTTCATTAGTTGATTGATTATGATAAAATACTTCACTTTCTAATTGATTTGTTACTCCCGCTAAATATTTTTTTTCGGCATCTATAACTCCTAAATCTGAAAAAGTATTTTTAACATCAGACCTAACATCTTCCCATTTATTAACCTTTTTTTTAGCACTACTTTTATAGTATAAAATATCAGCAAAATCAATATCTAATTTAGGGCCAAAACTAGGATTATCTAACTCTAAAAATTTATGAAAAGATTTTAAGCGAAAATCTAGCATCCACTCAGGTTCATTTTTATGATGCGATAATTCTTTAATAAATTGTTCAGTTAATTCTTTTTTCATTTTAAATCACGTCAATATTATACAATAAAAAAGACTAATTATTGAAAAAAATTTTATTAAATGCTAAAATTTAATTAGAATAAGGAGTGAACTTATGACAGAAACGGTATATTATAATGACCAAATATTTGCTCGAATTTTAAATGAACATCCTAATCTAGAGGGAATTACATGTCAAGATAATACCTTACAATATAATAATGAAAGTTGTAATTTAAATTATTTTAAAATTAGTGATGTAGTTACTAATGCTTTTACCTTAAATAAAGAAGAATTTTTTGAATTTATTAAAATAAATGTTGCTGCAACTAATTTATTACATGAACAAGATATATTTGAAATAAAAAAAGAAATAGATGATGCTATTTTTGAAAATAATAGTGAATTAGTACCCCAAGACAATGAAGCAAAAGTTAAACAATTATTAAATAATAAAACATATATGGAAAAATATAAAGATTATTACTCTGGAGAAGTTGATGCTTTATATCAAATTTATAATAATGCAATTAATAATGCCTTAAATAGTCCGAAACAAACAAACGGAATTGATATTATTAAACAAACTTATCCAAATGGAATTGGTAATGTAGTTAGTAATAAAGATATTCATGCATATCAAAATACCCGGAATAATCCTTATGTTAAAAAACTTACTCCTCCCACTAAAAAAGCAGGATATATTAATTTTGTTTTAATTTTATATATAATTGTCAATATTACAATTATCTTAGTAGTTAGCTTATTTAAATAGCTAACTTTTTTAAAGCATTTTTCTAAAGAAATAAAATATACTTTACTAGAAAGGAATGAAATAATTATTATGGAAATACTTAAAGTATCTTCAAAATCTAATCCTAGTAAAGTAGCGGGAGCAATTGCTAATATTTTTCGCGAAAAAGGTTGTGTTGAAATTCAAACTATTGGAGCAGGAAGCTTAAATCAAGCTATAAAAGCAATAGCTATTGCTCGAGGTTTTGTTGCTCCAAGTGGCGATAATTTAATAGTTATACCAGCTTTTAATGATATTACTATTAATAATGAACAAAAAACAGCAATTAAATTAATAGTCGAAAAAAAATAGTTTATTTTTCATAAACTATTTAGGTAAATAGGTTAAAACTTATTTATCTTTTTTTTACGTTATAATCTGCTAAATTTATTCTATTAGCTTGTAACATTATTTTAATTTTATCTAATAGAAATCTAACACGTCTGGAAATTAAGCTTTTACTTACATTTAAACTTTTAGCTATTTCTTCTTGAGTTAACTTTTTCTTATTAAAGCCAAAATAAGATTCAATTATATAACGGTCTTTTTTTGGTAAATTAGTTACAATTTTTTTAACAATTCTTGATTCTTCATCTTGAATATAATTATAAGTTAAATCTTCAGTATAATTATCACTTAAAGTTTCAATTAATTGAATTTCTTCACCATCTTCATCAATTTCAACTATTTGGTCTAAACTAGATATATTTATATTAGTATTTTTTTCAATGTAAGTATTAATTTCAGTTAAAATATTTTGATAAATAAAAGTATTAAAATTAACTTTTAAATTAGTTTTATAGTTATCAATACCACGCATTAAACCCATTAAACCGATTTGAAGTAAATCTTTTTCATCATAAGGTTCATCTTTAAATTCTTTGTTAATTAAATAAATAACTAAGAAAATATTATGTAAAATTAATTCATCTCGTGCAGCAGCAACATTTTGTTCCTTTTTTAATAAATAATATTCTGTTTCCTCTGCTGTTAATGGTTTTGGTAAATTGTTAACAACAAAAATCTCTTGATCCATAAACTTCCTCCCTAAATTTAAAACTTCTTTATAATATCATTACTTTTAGTTTAGTGCAAGTATTTATTTACTTTTTAAATTAGCTAACTCAGTTTCTTCTTTTAATAAATCATTTCGTTCTTTTTTTACTATAGCAGCTGGAGCTTTATTAACATAGTTTTCATTAGCTAATAGATTACGACGTCTAGCAATAGATGCCTCTAACCTAGCAATTTCTTTATTTAAAAATTCTTGTTCTTGTTTAAGATTTTCAGTTCTATCAAATTTAAAATATATAGCATACTTGCCTTTTTTCAAGCCTAGACAATCATCATCCTTTTTTAAGATAATATGATTATCATTAATCTTTAACATTTTTATTATAATATCATTTCCTTCTAAATACACTAAGGCATCTTTCGGAATTTTATTTTCATTTTTAAAGTTACGTACATTGACAATAAAATCAATTATTTCATTCATTTGTTCTTGTTCAAGATTAAATATTAATTTTTTATCATAAGTTGGATAACTATCAATCATAATAGATTCTTGTTCTTTAAATGGTAACATTTGATAAATTTCTTCAGTAACGTATGGCATAAATGGATGCAACAACTTAATTATAGCTAATAAAGTATAATAAAGAGTTGATTTTGTAGAATTATCCATATTTAATTTACTTAATTCGATATACCAATCACAAAAATCATTCCATACAAAATTATAAATTTCTGTACCAACTACTCCAAAGTCATATTTATCTAAATGTTTACGAACTTTTTTAATTAAAGTATTTAACTTAGTTAATATCCATTTAGAACTTATATCAAGGTCTTTTAAAGAATAATTATCTTTAGTCAAATCTTCAATATTCATTAAAACATAGCGAGAAGCATTCCATAATTTGTTGATAAAATTCCAAGTTGATTTTACCTTTTCTTCATCATAACGTAAATCTGTACCTAAAGCAGTTGAAGTAGCTAGATAAAACCTTAAAGCATCGCAACCAAACTCATCAATAACATCCATTGGGTCAACTCCATTACCCAATGATTTAGACATTTTTCTACCCAATTTATCGCGAATTAAACCATGAATTAAACAATCTTTAAATGGTCTACTATCAGTAAATTCCAAGCCTTGAAAAGTCATACGATTTACCCAAAAAGGAATAATATCATAACCAGTTACTAATACATCATTAGGATAATATCTTTTAAACATTTGTGTATCATTAGGCCAGCCTAAAGTAGAAAATGGCCATAAAGCAGAAGAAAACCAAGTATCTAAAACATCACTATCTTGAATCCAACCCTTTTCTTTTGGTGCTTCCATACCAACATATATTTCATCGCCTTTATACCAAGCAGGAATTTGATGACCCCACCATAGTTGCCTTGAAATACACCAATCGTAAGTTATTTCCATCCAATGATTCATAATTTTTTCGTAACGTGGTGGCACAAAATTAACTTTAGTTTCTTTATTTTTTTGATTAGCTAAAACTCTATCAGCTAAAGGGCGCATTTTAACAAACCATTGTTTAGATAAATAGGGTTCAATTACGGCATCAGTTCGTTCACTATGACCAACACTATGAGTAATTTCTTCAACACTAATTAGTAAGTCCTGTTTTTTTAAATCTGCTAACAATTTTTCACGACATTCAAAACGGTCTAATCCTGCATATTTTCCAGTCATTTCATTCATTGTAGCATCTGGATTCATAATAATTATTTTTTCTAAATTATGTCTTAAACCAACTTCAAAGTCATTAGGGTCGTGAGCAGGTGTTATTTTAACGCAACCAGTTCCAAATTCCATGTTTGCATGTTCATCCCCAATAATTGGAATTAATTTATTAACAATAGGCAAAACAACATTTTTACCAATTAAATGTTTATATCTTTTATCAGATGGATTAACCGCTACTGCCGTATCACCAAAAAGAGTTTCTGGTCGAGTTGTAGCAACATCTAAATATTTTTCACTATCAGCTAACTTATATTTTAAATGATAAAAAGCCCCTTTATCTTCTTTATAAATAACTTCTTCGTTAGATAAAGCAGTTTTTGCTACCGGATCCCAATTGATAATCCTTTCTCCTCGATAAATTAAACCTTTATTATATAAATCAACAAAAACTTTTCTAACAGCTAAAGATAAACCATCATCTAAAGTAAAACGTTCTTTAGTATAATCTAGGCTTAAACCTAATTTAGCCCATTGGTTATGAATATTATTTGCATATTCATCTTTCCAACTCCAGGCATGATTAAGCCACTCTTCCCTAGATATACTGCGAGGTTCAATGCCCAAATCTTTTAATTTTTTATCGACTTTAGCTTGCGTAGCAATACCAGCATGGTCCATGCCTGGCAACCATAATGCATCAAATCCATCCATTCTTTTATAACGAATTAAAATATCTTGCAAAGTTGTATCCCAAGCATGTCCTAAATGTAATTTACCAGTTACATTTGGAGGAGGAATAACTATGGTAAAAGGCTTTTTCTTAACATCACCACTAGTAAAAAATCCTTTGTTTTTCCAAAAATCATATTTACCTTTTTCAACCTCAATATGATTATATTTTTTTTCTAACATAAAATCACCTTTCTAAAATTAAAAAAATACATCCTCCAAAGGACGTATTTTAACGTGGTACCACCTTATTTGCTTCTTGTTTTTGATAACGCTATTTAAGCGGAAATAACTTACTTATTTTCAGTAATTCAACTCCCAAGCTACCTTCTAAAAATAGTTTTATTCGTTTTCACCAGCCACGAACTCTCTAAAAAAACTTATTTTTATACTCCTCTTGTTCTTCGTTTTTATAAACTTATTATAATTGAGGTTATTTTATTTGTCAATTAAATACTCTTCTAAAGTTATATGATTTTTAGTTATATCTAATGCCGCTTTTTTACCAACATATCGATAATGCCAAGGCTCATAATTTACAAAAGTTATATTTTCTTTATCTAAAGGATATCTTAATATAAAGCCATATTGATAAGCATTATTTTTAAGCCATTGATTAACCTTAGTCTTCTCTTGGTCAGTTTCCAATTGTTGATAACTTTCATCAACTATATCTAAAGCCAAACCAGTTTGATGTTCACTAGTTGATGGTTTTGCTACCCATTTACTAGCTAAATTTTTAGCCTCTATTTCATTATAACCTTTATCTAAATAATAATTTACTTTACGATTATATAAAAATGTTTGTCTTTCTTTTGTACGATATCCAGAAACAATAATTGGTTTTAAACCAAGTTTTTGCATATCCTTAAACATTAAATCTAAATCAGGAATAATTTCTTTAGCTACCAATACATCTTGATAAGACATTAAATCAACTTCATAAGAATCATCTAATAAATTATTTTTATTAACCAATATTAATTTGTCCATATCGTCACCTAATATATTATAGTTAAATTATGTAATGATGTTATTGTTTATATTCTAATTCTTTTGTTTCAGTTGTACCTCCATCTTTCCACAAATCAGTAAGTTGTTTCCTATCTTGAATACCTTTAACTCGTTTAATATCCATTTTTATCATAACCTTTATCTCTATATAAAATCTATTGTTCTTTGGACAACTAATGATGGGTCAAAGTTTCATCGACTCTCTCTTTAATCCAAAATAACATTACTTTTTTCTAGGTTAATATGTAAATTTAATTCTTCTTCAGTTGGTAATTCTTTTAAAATTTCAGGGGGTAAATATTCTGATAATTCATATGTGCTAACTCCAATTGGTTTGTTTATATCTCTTAGTGCATATTCTACATTTAATTTATTTTTATTTCTGACAAGTATAATACCTATAGATGGATTATC
>CANRCO010000048.1 GCA_947629125.1 uncultured Bacilli bacterium
CCCCCCCCCGATTTGTATTATGATTCATAGTATCTAACCTCACTTACTATTTACATTATACCAAAATTTAGCTTTTTGGCAAAGAAAAAATAAAGAACTTTTGACATCTTTTGTCGAAACTCTTTACTTTAATTTTTTTATTCTTATAATAGAGTCCTTAGAAACAGCTGAGTTACAGGTGACTGCCAAACTTTTTTATCAAGGGGGTTTTGGTTTACTCTTAATAGAAAGGCTAGGTGGTAGTTTATGAAAAATACTTCTTTTTATAAACTTGTTATTCTATTATTATTTTGCATTATTATTATGCTTATAATTTTAATGTATATAAAATAGCAAACCACCTAACTTAGTTTAGGTGGCAAATCCATTGGTAGTCACCTGAGCTAGACTCAGCTGTTTCTACGTTTTTATTATATGCTATTTTCGATTTTTTATCAATAGTAAATTAAATCAAATTTTTATATTGTTAAAATAAATGGGTCTTTTTCAGTTCCAGTTCCTCTTTTTATTATAGTATTTGATTTTAAGTATATAACTGGTTTAACTCGACCACTTGGATTAAAAACTAAACTCCCTCCAGTTATTTGACCCCAATATAATATATTTATAATACTATTTGCATCACTTCGGGAAGCCATTGTTTGAATATAAAAATTATCTGATATCCAATTGGTTTTATGGCATCCTGATACAGAATAATTGTTAACAGTATGAGTAGTATTATTTCCATATAATGTTATATTTAAACATTCGTCTCTTGTTTTATTTGTTCCTCCATTTGTTGCATAACCATAATCACTGGGATATAATAACCCAACTACTCCTATCCAATCTTCCGGAAAATTTGCTTTTACATTTCTAGTTCTCTCTGCATTATAAAATTCTTTTGTCAATAATTTAGTATAACCACGAGTCGCTGAACTCAAATCAAGTTGATTTAAATAATATTTAGCATTAGCTACTAATTCTTTATTTTTAATGCCACTTTTACTAAAGTCTAGTTTCCTATATTTTATGTTCCAATTGTCTGTAGTTCCAATCTCTAGATATGGAGATGTATAAGTTCTATCTGTGGTTATTGTACTATTTAAAAAAGCTTCGTTTAATGTTGTTTTTAAAGTTGATGTTGTCCAATTGTTTTCTCCAGTATAAGAGCTACAAGTTTCATTTACTTCATCAATTATACCATTACATTTAGCATCCCATGCAATATTTCCTATATCTTCATCTCTAATTAATTTTATTCGAGTTTCTTTTTTACCGGTTCCATCATCTACGTTATTCATAACTCCGATGATGCGCCAAAGAATTGGTTCACCTTTTTTATGAATTAATTTACAATTATTATAGCTACCTTCTGTTCCTTGTTCACAAGCTTCTAATGAAGTATATTCTACTAAACTATTTGGACTAAACTCTTGTTTATAACCATAATACAAATCAGTATCATATGTTCCATCACCAATATCTACATAATTGTTTGGAGTTTTACTTATATATCTTAAATTGTTATCTTTTGTTTCATCATAAGCAAGTTGTTCATTGTCTTCACTTATGATTCTAATGTAATCACTGGCTAGTATATTCTCTCTTTTGATACTATCTATCTCTATTTTACTTTCAAAGGTATTATTTTGTTCTAATTCATTAAAACTAGTATTTTCATCTAACCATATTTTTAAGTTTAGTTGTTTATTACTATTAGCATCTATTTTTACTGTTGTTAAATGTTTGCCTGTATTGTAATCTTTATTAGTTGTTTCTCTATCTAATAAATTATTTAGATTATTTGGTTCAATTATTTTATTACCTTTATATAGTAATGTTGCTCTGATATTCTTTGCATTTAATGTATTATTTTTATTTATATCTAAATTTACTTCAACATATTCTTCATGGTTACAATTATTATTTATGGTGAAATTATAACCATCTTGTTTTAATCCTTCACTATCTGGTGTTTGATAGGCATTCTCCATATTTATATTTGTTCCTTCAGTTACTTCTAGTTTTAAACAACCACTACTGATTTTATTTACACTTGTTTGTTCTTTTGTTGTACTCCATAGAGCATAACTTATTCCTATTATTATTAGTGCTCCTACTAACACTCCCAAACAAACTATTATCTTCGGGTACTTTTGTTTATTAAAATACCCCCCCCCGATTTATATTATAATTCATAGTTCCTTACCTCTCTATCTTTTTTTATTATACCAAAACATTAAAATTAAAGCAAAAAAAAATAGTTAATTGGTTATCCAATCTATACTTTTCTTTGTATAGTCAACTACCAAATTACTATTATAATTCTTTTTTGAAATAGGATTAGCTTGCTCAACTAAATAATAATGGTCATATAAAAATTGTAAACTTACTGTCGAGTCAAGACATACATCTTCTAATTTACATTTGTCAGCAGCTTCTAAAATTTTCTTTTCTTCCACAGTGTACATTTTTTGTCGATGTCTTTTTTCCGTTAAAATAGCTCCTGATACAACAAAAACTATGATTAAGAAAAGAATTGTCAAATAAATATATTTAGTTTGTTTCATACTTACCACCATAATAATCATTTATAAATTTATCTCGAAATTCTAATAAGTTATCATTTTTTATAGCATCTCTTATTTCTTGCATTAATTGATTTAAATAATAGATATTGTGTACTGATAAAAGTCGAGCACCAAAAGTTTCATTACAAGTTATTAAATGTCTAATATATGCTTTTGTATAATTTTGACAAGCATAACAATTACAATCACTAATAGGTGTAAAATCTTCTTTATATTTACTATTTTTTAAATTAATTTTGCCATATTTAGTTAAAGCATGACCATGTCTAGCCAGCCTAGTTGGACTAACACAATCGAATATATCAATACCTCTTATAACACCCTCGATTAAATCGATTGGTTCACCAATTCCCATCGCATAACGTAATTTATCTTTTGGTAAATATTTAGTTGAATAGCTAAAAGCTTTATACATATCTTCTTTACTTTCATGGTCATTAGCTACTCCTCCTATGCTATAACCATCAAAATCTAACTTAACTGTTTCTTTAGCACTAAATTCTCGTAAGTCTTCATGAGCTCCACCTTGAATAATTCCAAATAACATTTGATTAGGATTTTTATGAGCCATTTTACCTCTTTTCGCCCATCTTATAGTTCTTTCAATACTATTTTTTAAATATTCATAAGAGGCACTAGCTGGAGGACATTCATCAAAACTCATAGCTATATCACTATCTAATTTATTTTGAATAGCAATTGATTTTTCGGGAGTTAAAAATAAACTATCGCCATTAATATGACTTTTAAATTTTACTCCTTCTTCAGTAATATCTTTAGGATTAGCTAAAGAAAAAACTTGAAAACCACCACTATCAGTTAATATTGGTCCATCATAATTCATAAATTTATGTAAACCACCAGCTTTAGCTACAATATCTTCTCCTGGTCTTAACCATAAATGATAAGTATTAGCTAATATTATTCCGCTATTAGTATCTTTAATTTCTTCAGGGGATAATGTCTTTACAGTTGCATTAGTTCCAACTGGCATAAACATTGGTGTTTCATAAGTTTTATCATTATATTTTAATAAACCTAAACGAGCGTCAGTTTGTTTTTCTTCTTTTTGTAAAGTAAATTGTAACTTCATTCGAACCACCTATTATACAAAAATTATACCAAAAAAATATATTTAAGTAAACTTAATCTTGTTATTATTTTAATTTTAGATTATAATAGTATAAGAATACAATAAAAAGGGTTTGAGGTGAATACATTGCGCGAATTTGATTATGATAATGTACCAATAGTCGATATCGTTAATGACATTATATCTGATTCTTTAAAACGGGGTGCTTCCGATATTCACTTCGATCCAACTCCGGAATCTTTAGTTATAAGAATTAGAATTGATGGCGATTTATTAAATTATGCTGTAGTACCAGATAGTGTTAGGCGACAAATGACTACCCGTATTAAAAATATGGCTAAAATGAACATAACTGAAAGTAGAACGCCTCAAGATGGTGCTATTAAAGATGTAATCAATGGTTATGATGTAGACTTACGTGTATCTTGTTTGCCTTTAGTTACTGGTGAAAAAATCGTTATTCGTATCTTAGATTATTCAATGAGTTTGGAAGGCTTAGAAACTTTAGGTTTTTCTGATGAAAACTTTACTAAAGTTGAAAAAATGATTAGTGTTCCTAATGGTATAATTTTAGTTACTGGTGCTACTGGTAGTGGTAAATCAACAACAGTTTATTCTATTTTACAACGATTAAATCGGGTTGAACGTAATCTTATTACAGTTGAAGACCCAGTTGAAATGAAAATTCCTGGTGTTAACCAAGTTCAAGTTATTAGTGAAATCGGTATGACTTTCGCAGCTGCATTACGAAGTATTTTACGTCAAGACCCAGATATAGTTATGATTGGTGAAATTCGTGATAATGAAACAGCGAGTATTGCCGTTCGTGCTTCTATTACTGGACACTTAGTTTTATCTACTCTACATACCAATAATGCATTAAATACTATTGAAAGATTAGTAGATATGGAAGTTGAAAGATATTTATTAGGTGCAAGTTTAGTTGGAATCATTGCTCAAAGATTAACAAAGAGATTATGTCCTCATTGTCGAATTAAAAGAAATACAACTAAATATGAAAAAATGGTTTTTGAAAAAGCTTTGAAAAAGAAAGTTGATACTATTTATAGTCCAAATGAACACGGCTGTGAACATTGTGTTAATGGATATCATGGTCGTATTCCTGTTCATGAAGTATTATTAATTAATCAAGAAATTCGTGATGCAATTATTAATAACTTAGTAAAAAAAGAATTAAGAAAATTAATTTATGAAGAACAAGATGTTATTTCTTTACTTCAAGATGGTCTTGAAAAAGTTATAGAAGGAATAACTAGTTTCGAAGAAATATTAAGAGTTATCGATGTTGCTGATGACGTAAGTGAAGATGATTATGAATTAAAACAAGCTTTATTAGGAAATCTTAGTAGTGCTGCTTCTGCTGCTGAAATTAAAAGAGAACAAGAAGCTATTAAACGTAGTCAAGTGGCTCCAGTTATTAATTTACAAAGACAACAACCAAAACCTCAACCTCAACAATCACAAATACAAGAGCAACCTAAAGTTCAAACTCAAATGAATAATGTTAGCACTCCTATTAATAAGCCAATTCAACCAACAAATGTACAACAATCAGTAGCACCAAAAATGAATAATACAAATATTTCTCCTGCAATTAATAAAACTAATCAAACACCTAATATAAATATTCCAAAACCTCCAGTTACAAATAATGTTACAAACTCAGTAACTCCAACAAATAATAATGCTACAATTAATTATGATTTCAATAATATAAATAATATCCCAAGAAGTAATAAACCATTACCAATACCAAATATAAATTCTATTCCAACTATTAATAATCAATAAAAAAACTATAAATTTTTTGGATAATTTATAGTTTTTTATTTTATAAAGCAAGTCTATATGGATTATCTTTAGAACCATCACCTGAGGTAATTAAAACATTTGATTTCAAATATAGAACAGGTTTAAATGTTCGCCCAGAATCACCAGCACTTACACTATTAATATAACCAGCTTTTCTTATTTCCATTGCAGCATAAGAAAGATCTGTCCGAGGAGAAAGAACCCACTGATATATATTTTCATATATATAATCATTTTCACGACAATAGTTCCATTTATCTTCATTAACTAAAACATCATTTAAACCCCAATTATATAATTCCTTTGTCAAACAGATATTTCTATTGGATAAATTGCCGCCGCTGGTTGCATAACCATAATCACTTGGATACATTAATCCGATATATCCTATCCATTTAGTTGGACTTTTACCATACACCTTTTTTTCTCGTTCTTGTTTATACCATTCAGCTGTAGTTGATTTTGAATGTTCTGTCCACGTCATTCCTCCCAAATAAAATACACTTTTAGCTATTAAATTTTTACTTTCATTGGTTAAACCATTATTACTAAAGTCAATTGATTCTTCAGTAAAATTTGTTATGTTCGCTTGATTTGGTTTATACCCTTTTTCACGATTATAGTAACTTCCTACTTTTTTAAACATTACATGATTATTATTATCTTTTGCTGTTCCATCACTATCTATTATATAGCCTTTTTTTGTTTCTTGAGTTTGCCAATTTTCTATTACTACGTCTTTAGGATTTAACATCATCATTAGTTGACTATCACTCCAGTCATTACTTCCCATATCGTTTGTTGAGGAACCTACTCCATGTTGTTTGTAATCCAAAAAATAAGTTCCAGATAAAGCTTCATCTCTTATTAATTTAATTTTACTTTCTTTGGTTCCAGAATCATTTTCAACATTATTCATTACTCCAATAATGCGCCATTTCTCATTATTGAAATCAACATAGTTGTTTGGGTCTTTTCCTATGTACCTTAAGTTGTTATCGCTTGTTTCATCATAGGCAAGTTGGTTGTTTTCTTCACTTATGATTCTTACATAATCACTGGCTAATATATTCTCTCTTTTGATACTATCTATCTCTATTTTACTTTCAAAAGTTTTATTATTTATTTGCTCATATTCTGTATTTTCATCTAACCAGATTTTTAAGTTTAATTGTTTACTATTATTAGCATTAATTCTTACTGTTGTTAAATGTTTTCCTGTATTATATTCTTTATTTGTTGTTTCTCTATCTAATAAATTATTTAGATTATTTGGTTCAATTATTTTTTGATTATTATATAGTAATGTTGCTCTGATATTCTTTTCATTTAATGTATTATTTTTATTTATATCTAAATTTACTTCAACATATTCTTCATGATTACAATTATTGTTTATTGTGAAATTATAACTTTCTTGCTTTAATCCTTCATCATCTGGTGTTTGGTAGGCATTCTCTATATTTATATTTGTTCCTTCAGTTACTTCTAGTTTTAAACAGCCACTACTTATTTTATTTACACTTGTTTGTTCTTTTGTTGTACTCCATAGGGCATAACTTATTCCACTTATTATTAGTGCTCCTACTAAAACTCCCAAACAAACTAATATCTTCGGGTACTTTTGTTTATTAAAATACCCCCCCCCGATTTACATCATGATTCATAGTATCTAACCTCCCTATCTTTTTTTATTATAGTAAAAATTGTAATTTTTTGCAACAAAAAAGAAAGCCTTTTGCTTTCAATTTTATATTTATCAATAATTAAAGTATTACTAAGAATATGAATACTAAAACTATTAACATTGCTAATATAAATTTCCAAATATATTTAATCCAACTTAGATAATCAATATCTAAATAAGATAAACCAAACATTAGAACTATACTAGTTGGAGCTATAAAGCTGATAAATCCATATACTGATAAATAGATTAATGATACAGCACTTAAACTATTAGAATATAATGCTGATAAATAGCTTCCTACTGAATATCCAGTAAATCCTAAATCAAGATGGAATATATTAGTTATTAATGCCATTAAAGAAACTTTAAGTGCATTGAATGATGAACCACTCGGTAAAATCTTACTAGTAATGTATGGAATTATTGCAGAATTATAAAGAATTGCAAATACAAAGTAACATAATAATACAATACCAATTGGTTTAATTAATTTTTTAATTCCTTCACCAAAAGATTCAATGTAATCATTAATTGATACACGATACATGAATGCAATAATCACTGAAGCAATTAATAAGACAATAGATAATGTTAGTAAATCCCATGATCCAATTGCTTGACTTGCACTTCCTAAAATATTAGAAATGATTGTAAAATCTTCACCAATTTTAACATTTAAAAGTTTGTCATGTAAATCTGTAAAGATTTTAATATTGAAGATACTCCAATCAATAAAGCTCATTATTGTAATTATTGCTAAGATACCTAATACAATTATAATTGGATATATCTTAGTCTTTTCTTTTGGTTCTTCAATTGCAAACACATCTTCAACTTCTTCAGCGTTTACTTTTGCTTTCTTACCCTTAGCAGGTTTTGCTTCTTCTTTTGGTTTCATTGCTAAAATAGTTAAAATATTTAATAAGAAATATCCACAAACTAAAATAGCTATTTTAATCCATATATTATCAGTAAATTCAATAGTTACATATTGATTAAAATAAGTTAATCCTTCAGTACCATAGATTGGTGCTAAAGTTCCAACTAAAATTGAACCAAATGTTGTAGCAAATACTGGTAATTTTTTGATTCCACTTTTTAATAAAACTGATATTAAGAATGGAACAAATAAGATAACAGCAAATACTTGCGTACTCATAGCAGTTAAAGCTACAATTAATAAAGATATAATTAAAACACTTATTTTTTGTTGTTTTTCTATCTTACTAGCTAAACTTGCTACTAATTTTTGATAACCACTAGTTTTAGATAATACGCCATAAAATCCAGCCAAGAAAAGTAAATAAACAATTTTATCTAAGCTAAAATAAATAGCGTAATATAGTAAAACTGGAATATCACTAAATCCAATACGACTTAATCCAGCATCTTGGAATGATGTTCCACTAAATGAACCCGTACTGAATATCCAAGTCATGACAATGGCAATAATTGCTAATATGCCAATAACTTTTACTAAACTATTCTTTTTCATTTTTTCTCCTCCTTAATAAAATTATAGCTCAAAAACTCAAGAAAAAAAAGACTTTTTTAGTCTTTTGGTCGCATTAATGGAAACATAACACAATCTTTAATATTAGCGCTATTAGTTAAAAGTTGCATTACTCTATCAATTCCCATGCCCCAACCACTTATTGGTGGCATACCATATTCCATTGCTTCAATATAATCATAATCCATTGGCATTGCTTCTTCATC
>CANRCO010000049.1 GCA_947629125.1 uncultured Bacilli bacterium
TTTACATTTATCTTTCCTTTTTTCCCCTCCCTCCTTTTATTTTATTCTTTTCCCTTCCCTTTTATTCCTCCCCCCCACAAAAAAAATACACTCTATGTGTATTTCTTCCTCTATTTTACTAGTTCAATTCGAACTTCTAACGCATCGTCACCTCTACGTTCCTTTAATTTGATAATTCTAGTATAACCACCATTTCTATCTTTATAACGAGGAACTAATTCATCAAATACTTTTTTCATAACGGTTTTATCATTATGACAAAAAGCTAATAATTTACGACGTGCTACTAAAGTACCTCTTTTTCCATAAGTAATCATCTTATCAGCAAATTTTCTTATTTCTTTAGCTCTTGCTTCAGTTGTTACAATATACTCATTTTTTAGAAGTTCTTTAGTTTGTGTTCTAAGTAAACTTAATCTTTGTCTAGATTCTTTTCCTAATTTATTATACATTTTTTAACACTCCTTAATCGCGAAATTTAAGTCCCATTTCATGTACTTTATCAATAACTTCTTTTAATGATTTCTTACCTAAATTTCTAATTTTTGTTACTTCTATTTCTTTCTTAGCAATTAAATCTTGCATAGTATGAATTCCTGCTCTTTTTAAACAATTATATGCTCTAACTGAGAATTCAATTTCTTCAATTGGAGTTTCTAATGTTTTAGTAATTGTATCAACTTTCTTTTCAGACATTATACCAGAAATATTACTAATAGCATTTAAATCACTAATTATATTAAAATGTTCAATTAATATTTTAGCAGATAAAGCCATAGCTTCTTGAGGAGTTAAGCTACCATTTGTAGTTATCTCCATAATTAACTTATCATAATTTTCATTTTGACCAACACGTGTATCTTCAACTTCAAATTTTACTAATTCAATTGGAGAATATGAAGAATCAACTGCTATATAACCAGCTTTACCTTCGGTATAAATCTTTTTATTTTCTTTAGCATCAACATAGCCACGACCATTACTAATAATTATTTCCATATCAATTTTACCATCTTTTACAAGATTACATAAAACTAAATCAGGATTAATAACTTCAATATCAGCGTCTTTTTCAATATCAGCTGCAGTCACTGGTCCTTCAGTATTTTTGCTTAATCTTAAAATTTTATCATTATCAGAATAATTTTTAATCACTAATTTTTTTAAAGCTAAAACAATACTAGTTACATCTTCAACTACACCATCAATTTTTTGAAATTCATGCAATACGCCATCAATTTTAACAGCAGTAACTGCACTACCAGGTAAACTAGATAACATTACCCTTCTTAGAGCATTACCTATTGTTGTACCAAATCCTCTTTCTAATGGTTCTAATACAAATTTTCCAAAATTGGAACTTTCTGAAAATTCTACAATTTTATATACTGGTTTTTCAAAATTTAACATTTATTACCCTTCTTTCAAATTAATTTCTTGGACGTTTAGGAGGACGACAACCATTATGTGGAATAGGAGTTTCATCATTTATTGATGTAATTTCTATTCCTGCAGTTTGTAAAGATCTAATTGCATTTTCTCTTCCAGGACCTAAACCTTTAACAACAACATCAACTTTTCTAACACCTTGTTCTACTGCAGCTTGAGCAGCTTTTTCACCAGCTATTTGAGCAGCAAAAGGGGTTTTTTTCTTACTTCCTTTATATCCGATAGAACCTGAAGAAGCCCAGCTTATTGCATTTCCATCTTTATCGCTAATAGTTACAATAGTATTATTATAAGTTGAATGGATATGAGCTACAGCTTCTGGAATATTCTTTTTAACTTTTCTTTTTCTTCTATTATATCCTGCCATTATTTATCTCCTACTTTCCAGCCTTTTTCTTGTTAGCTACTACTTTTCCTTTACCTTTACGAGTTTTAGCATTTCTATTTGTTCTTTGTCCACGTACAGGTAAACCTTTTTTATGTCTTACACCTTGATAACAATTTATTTCCATTTTATTTTTAATACTTAATTGAACATCACGACGTAAATCACCTTCAACTACATATTTGTCTACTTCTTTACGTAGTTTTGCAATTTCATCTTCTGTTAAATCTTTTATTTTTTTAGTAGAATCTACTTTAGCATCATCACAAATTGTTTTTGCTAAATTTCTACCAATACCATATATTGCAGTTAAACCAATAACTGTATGTTTTTCTCCTGGTAATTCAATATTTTTAATTCTAGCCATAATTCCTCCTATTAACCTTGTTTTTGTTTATGTTTTGGATTTTTACAAATCACCATAACTTTTCCTTTTCTTTTTATAATTTTGCAGTCCTTACACATCGGTTTTACTGATGGTCTTACTTTCATTTTCTTACCTCCATTATCTTTTATTCCATATAATACGCCCACGTGTTAAATCATAAGGCGATAATTCTACTATTACTGTATCACCTGGTAAAATACGAATTGTATTTACTCGCATTTTACCAGAAACGTAGGCTTCTACAGTATAACCATTTTTTAATTCAACAACATATTTCATACCTTTTAAAACTTCGATTACTTTACCTTCAACCTCAAGTTTTTCTTCTTTATTTGAAGTAGTATTATTTTTTGAATTTTTATTTTTCGCCATTTTATCTATCTCCTGTTAAAATTTGATAACCATTTTCTGTTACAACAACTGTATGTTCGAAATGTGCTGATTTAGAACCATCTTCAGTTTTAATAGTCCAATCATTATCATCTAAATATACATATCTTTTGCCTAAATTAAGCATTGGTTCAACAGCAATAACCATACCTTTTTTCAAAATAACTCCAGTATGTCTTTTACCATAATTTGGTACATTGGGATCTTCATGAATATCAGTACCTACTCCATGACCAACTAGTTCTTCTACAACGCTTAAATTATGTCTATGAGCATATGCTTCTATAGCAAAGCCAATATCGCCGATTCTATTTCCTGGTTTAATTTGAGATAAACCTTCATATAAAGCATTTTCTGTTTCAGTAACTAGTTTTTTTACATCAGCATCAACTTCTCCAACAATATAAGTATTAGCTGAATCAGAATGATAACCTTTGTATTCTACTCCAATGTCTATTGAAACAATATCTTTATCTTTTATTTTCCGAGAACTGGGAATACCATGAACAACTTCATCATTTATAGAAACACATATACTTGCGGGAAAGCCTTCATAATTCAGAAACGAAGGAGTACAACCTTGAGAAATAATAAAATCATGTGCTATTTTATCTAATTGTTTGGTTGTTACTCCAACCTTAATTGAATTTTTGACTAATTGATGAGTTAAATAGTTAATATAACCAGCATGTTCCATTAGTTCTATTTCTCGATCACTTTTAATACTAATCATTTTATCCCTCATTTAACTCTTTAATTATATCACAAAAAATTTCTTCATCAGATTTTTCTGCATTAATTTCTTTTAATATATTTAAACTTTTATAATATTCTATTATAGAAGATATTTCGTTTAAATAATTTTCAAATCTCTTTTTAAACGATTTTTCATTATCATCACTTCGAGATATAAGTTCACTATTACATTTATCACATATATTAGGAACTTTAGGTTTTAAATTTGAAAAATATTTATTATAAGTTTTATTGCACTCCGGACAAACAAGACGACCTAAAGATCTTTTCATTGCAATATCTTCTTTTACATCTAAATAAATTACACAATAATCTTTAATATTCAAATCATTAAATATTTGGGTTAAAGCCTTAGCTTGACTAATAGTTCGAGGAAAGCCATCTAAAATAAAAGGCTTATTTATATCAGTTAAAGTATCTTTAATTAAAGCTATCATTATATCATCACTAACAAAATGTCCTTGTGACATAATTTCTTTAACTTGTAATCCTAATTGTGTTTTATCTTTTATTGCTTTTCTTAAAATATCACCAGTTGAAATATGAATGTATTTATATTTTTCATGTAATTTTTGACTTTGAGTTCCTTTCCCCGCAGCCGGCGGAGCAATAAATATTACATTTTTCATTTTAACCTTTTTCTTTTCATTGCATAGCTTCGACTTACTAAACTACTTTCGATTTGTTTGTAAGTTTCAATTGCTACACCTACAACGATTAATATACCAGTACCTCCAATTGATGCAGTGCTTGATAGGGATGTAAATTTAGCAATCAATATTGGTAAACCAGATAATACTACTAAAAACAAACAACCAACAATTGTTAATCTACCTAAACTTTTACTTATATAAGTTGTAGTTTCTTTTCCCGGACGAACACCAGGAATATAACCACCTCTTTGATTTAAATTTTTACTCATTTCTTCAGGATTCATACTTAAGAATGTATAAAAATAACCAAAGAAAACAATTAATACCATATATAAGATAAACCCAGTTGTTGATGTATTAACAATATATTTATTAACAAAATCTATAGCATGTTGATTTTTAGTTAAAGTAACAATAGTTGCCGGTATAGTAGTTACAATTGAAGCAAAGATTACTGGCATTACTCCAGCAGAATTTATTTTAATTGGTAAATAATTTTGTTCTTTACCATACATACTATTAGTTCGATTAGCATGTTGAATTGGAATTCGTCTTTCAGCAAGTTGAACCCAAATTATTCCAACAATTACTAAAATATAAACTAAGACAAAAGCTCCAAATAGACCTATTCCAGCTATATTACTATAAGTACCAGCTGTTATAAAAGCAGTATAAGCTTCTTTAAAGACAGTTGGCATACTTAATGTAATACCTGCCATAATTAATAGTGATTGTCCATTACCTATTCCTTTTTGAGTAATTTGGTCGCCCATCCATAATAGAAAGGCAGTACCAGCAGTCATAACTAAAGAAGTCTTTAGCATAACTATAATATCATTAGTATTTAAATAAAATATTGTCATTGCATAAGCTTGAACAAAAG
This sequence comes from uncultured Bacilli bacterium, assembly GCA_947629125.1. Taxonomy (GTDB): domain Bacteria; phylum Bacillota_I; class Bacilli_A; order RF39; family UBA660; genus RGIG4822. The sequence continues at coordinate 4,905 of CANRCO010000049.1, forward strand.
CAATAATAATACCTAGATAACGAGTAATTTTATTTATTTTTTGTCTTCCAGTATAACCTTGTTCTTTTAATTCTTTAAAATAAGGAATTATATCCATTTGCAATATTTGAGTAATAATGGAAGCTGTAATATAAGGCGAAACACCTAAAGCAAAAATTGAAAAGCTTCTTAAGCCGCCACCACTCATTAAATTGAATATTTCTAAAAATCCTAATTCATCATAAACTACTGAAGCCCAAGGAATAGTTATTGTTGTTCCTAAACAAAATAGTCCTAAACAAGCTAATGTAAAATATATTCTTTTTCTTAAATCTTTATTTTCTTTTTTAAATATTTGGGCAATTTGATGAAACAATTAAATCACCTCTGCTTTTCCGCCAGCACTTTCTATTTTAGTAACTGCAGTACTAGAAAATCTATGTGCCTTAATAACAATTTTCTTTTCTAAATTACCAGTACCTAAAACTTTTACACCACTTAATTGTTTTTTCAAAATCCCTTTTTCTTTTAATAATTCTGGTGTAACTATATCACCGTCATTAAAATATCTATTTAAAGTAGTTAAATTGATAGTAGCATATTTTGTTTCAAATCTTTTATTATTAAATCCTCTTTTTGGTAATCTTCTATATAAAGGAGTTTGTCCTCCTTGAAACCAAGCTGAAATGCTACTTCCACTACGAGAATGTTGTCCTTTTTCTCCACGAGTAGCTGTTTTACCATGACCACTACCTGGACCAATTCCAACTCTTTTCTTTCTCTTAGTTTCTTTTGATTTTGGTAAACTTTCTAATCTCATTTTATAACTCCTCAACTTTCTTACCACGTAATGCAGCTATTTTAGCAGGAGTTCTTTGTACCATCAATGCTTCTAAAGTAGCTTTAGCAACATTTACTTTTGTATTAGAACCTAATGATTTAGAAACTATATCTTTAACACCAGCAACTTCTAATACTGCCCGTGCTGAACCACCAGCAATAACTCCTGTACCTTCTTTTGCAGGTTTAATTAAAACTTGAGCTCGACCAACTTTACCAATAGCTTCATGAGGAACAGTTCTATTATCAATTAAAGCAATTTTAATAACATTTTTGTTAGCTACTTGAATAGCTTTTTTGATTGCTTCAGGTGCTTCATTAGCTTTACCAGAACCAATGCCAACTAGACCTTTACGGTTACCAACAACAACTGTTGCTGAAAATCTAAAATGTCTACCACCTTTAGTTACTTTAGTTACACGACTTAAAGAAATAACTTTTTCTTCAAGTAAACTTTTTCTTGTATCATTTTTTTGTTTTGGCATAAAATCCTCCTTTAAAATTCTAAGCCGTTTTCTCTGGCAGCTTCTGCTAAAGCTGCTACACGACCATGGTAAAGGTATCCACCTCTATCAAATACAACTTTTTTGATTTTTAATTTTTTACATTTTTCAGCAATATCTTTACCAACTAATTTAGCTCCCTCAATATTGCCACCATTATTTATTTTTAATGTAACTGATGAAGAACTAGCTAAGGTAGTGCCACTAACATCATCAATTACTTGAACATAAATGCCTTTATTTGATCTAAAAACACTTAATCTTGGACATTCTTTCGTACCACTGATTTTGTTACGAATATGTTGATGTCTTTTTAAACGCATTGCGTTTCTTGATTCTTTCTTTATCATATTATTGACTCCTTACCTTACTAAGCGGCTTTCTTGCCTTCTTTACGACGTACTTGTTCACCTTTATAACGAATTCCTTTACCTTTATAAGGTTCTGGTCTTCTTACATCGCGAACTTTAGCCGCAAATTCATTAACTTTTTGTTTATCAATTCCATTAATTGTAATTTCTGTATTACTAACTAAAGTAGCACTTAATCCTGCTGGAACTTCCATAATTACGGGATGAGAATATCCAGCATTAATAGTAATTTTATTACCAGAAACTGCAAAACGATATCCTACACCAACTGCTTCTAAACCTTTTTCATAACCTTTAGATACACCAATTAACATATTATTAATTAAAGAATTAGTAGTACCTTGCATTATATTAGCAAATTTAGAATTATCTATTGGTTCAACAGTAATCACACCATCAGTATTTTTTACAGAAACATATTTTGTTATATCTTGACTAAGTTCTCCTTTAGAACCTTTGACTTTAATTAAATTATCATTAAGTTCTACAGTTACACCTTCTGGGATATTAAGCTTTCTATTACCAATTCTACTCATATAATTTCCTTACCAAATATAGGCAAGTACTTCGCCTCCTAACCCAGCTTTTCTTGCTTCTTTATCAGTCATTAAACCTTTAGAAGTAGAGATAATTGCAATTCCTAAGCCATTAAGAACCCGAGGAATTTCATCAACTTTAGCATATACTCTTAAACCTGATTTACTAATTCTTTTTAAACCAGTTATAACACTTTCTTTTTTATCGCCATATTTTAAAGTTATTGTTAAAATATCACCATTACTTTTACTTTCATAAGTAAAATCTTCGATATAACCTTCATCTTTTAAAATTGTCGCAATACCTTTAGTCATTTTAGTACCTAAAACTTCAACAGTTTTATATTTCATTTGAACAGCATTACGAATTCTTGTTAACATATCTGCTATTTTATCTTGTACCATTTAAAATTCCTCCTTTCCTACCAACTTGATTTCTTTACACCTGGTATTTGCCCTTTATTTGCTAGCTCTCTAAAGCAAATACGACATAAACCATATTTTCTTAATACACCATGAGGTCGACCGCATCTTTCGCAACGAGTATATTGACGTGATTTAAACTTTGGTGTTCGTTTATTTTTAACAACCATACTTTTTCTTGCCATAGTCTATCCTCCTTAATTTTTAAAAGGCATACCAAATGCGGCTAACAAATCATAAGCTTCTGCATTGGTTTTAGCTGTTGTAACAAATACAATATCCATGCCTCTTACCTTTAAAACATTATCATATTCAATTTCTGGAAAGATTAATTGTTCTTTAATACCTAAAGTGTAATTACCTTTACCATCAAAAGCAGTTTTGCTTACGCCTCTAAAATCACGAACACGAGGTAAAGCAACTTTAATTAATTTTTCCATAAATATATACATTTTTTCACCACGAAGAGTAACTTTTACTCCTACAGATTGGCCTTCTCTTAATTTAAATCCAGCAATTGATTTACGAGCTTTTGTAACTATAGGTTTTTGACCAGTAATAATTTCTAAATCCTTAAGTGCTGCATCTATGAATTTACTATCTTTTGAACCTTCGCCAATTCCCATATTAATAACAATTTTTTCTAATTTTGGAACTTGCATCACAGTAGAATAATTGTTTTTTTGCTTTAAAGAATCAACGATAGTTTTATTATATAATTCTTTAAAATTACTCATACTCTCCACCTACTTACTAGCTTTCTTTTCTTTATTTTGTTTTTTTGCATCTGTAATAACTTTCACATTAGATACATGAATAGGTGCTTCTATATCAAATATTCCACCTTTATCATTCATTTGATTTGGTTTAACATGTTTTTTTACAATGTTAATACCTTCGACAACAACTTTATCTTTATTTTTTAATGTTTTAATAACTTTACCATCTTTACCTTTATCTTTTCCGGCAATAATTTTAACTTGATCTCCAACTTTAACTTTCATTGGTTAACCTCCTATAAAACTTCACTAGCTAGTGAAACAATCTTCATGAAATCTTTATCACGAAGTTCACGAGCTACCGGTCCTAAAACTCTAGTACCTACTGGTGATTTATCATCTTT
>CANRCO010000050.1 GCA_947629125.1 uncultured Bacilli bacterium
TCAGTAACATCTACACTTTTTAAAGATTTTAATTTTACCAAAAAGACATTATTCATTATATGACGATTAACATCTTTATGAGCTGCATAGAATTGTTCAATAAAAGCATAAGGTTGTTTAGTAATTTCTTCAATATCAACATAGCCAGTTTCCTCAGCCAACTCTCTTTTAGCAGCAGTTAAGCCGTCTTCACCCTCTTCAATTCCACCCATTACTAATGATTGCCAATTGAATTTATTATTTTTTACACATAAATATTCTTCTTTTTCTGGATGTTTAACAATTAAAACAACAACATTACGTTTAGTATCTTTTTTACCTTTTACTGGTTTATCATCACCGATAAATACTGGTGCAACAACTGGTTTAATTGGTATATTAAATTTTTTAGCAAATTCATAATCTCTTTCATCGTGAGCTGGAACTGCCATAATTGCTCCCGTTCCGTAAGAAGCTAAAACATAATCACTAATCCAAATTGGAATTTTTTCATTATTGACAGGATTAATTGCATAAGCCCCTGTAAACACACCCGTTTTTTCTTTAACTGTACTAGTTCTTTCAATTTCACTTTGTTTAGCAGCTTCTTCTTGATAAGCTAAAACTGCCTTTTTTTGTTCAGCAGTAGTAATTTTATTTACAATTTCGTGTTCAGGAGCTAAAACACAATAGGTTGCTCCAAATAAAGTATCAGCACGAGTTGTAAAGACTTTAAATGTTTCCTTGCTATCAGCTACTTTAAAATCAACATAAGCACCATTTGATTTACCAATCCAGTTTCTTTGTAAAGTTTTAGTTTTTTCTGGCCAATCAATTTTATCTAAATCTTGTAATAATTCTTCAGCATATTGGGTAATTTTAAAAAACCACTGATTCATATTTTTGTGAGTAACTGTTGAACCACATCTTTCACAAACTCCTGCAATAACTTGTTCATTAGCTAAAACCGTATTACAAGATGGACACCAATTAACTGGAGCTTCTTTTTTATAAGCTAAGCCATGTTTATAAAGTTGTAAAAATAACCATTGAGTTCCTTTATAATAATCTTCACGACATGTAACTACTTCATAATTCCAATCGATAGAAGAACCCATTTTTTGTAATTGTTTTTCCATTGTGGCAATATTATTTTCAGTAGAAATTCGCGGATGAACTCCCGTTTTAATTGCATAGTTTTCTGCTGGCAAACCGAATGCATCAAAACCCATTGGTTGAAAAACATTATAACCTGTCATTCTTTTAAAACGAGCCCAAGTATCACATACACCATAATTATACCAATGACCTAAATGTAGTTTAGCTCCTGATGGATAACTAAACATCTCTAAACAAAACAATTTAGGTTTATCATTTGGTTTAAAATCATATAGATGGTCTTCCTGCCATTTTTTTTGCCATTTATCTTCGATTTTTCTTTGATTTATCATAATTTTTCGCCTTCTTTTCTTCTTTTTTCTTTTCATATCCAAAATGAACTAAAATATTACCATATATATCGTAAATAGAATATATAAGTAAAAATAGTAAAACAAAACCTATACTCAGTTGCCATAAGATATGTAAATTAATTAAATTAATAATAGATGCTACTAAAGCAATAATTAAAGCATCTAGTAAACTAATAATACATAAATGTTTTTTATTTAATATCTTTTTCTTATCAATATTTTTTCGCAATGCTAAATAATTAACTTCCATAATTTCATATTCTTTTTTGTTTTTACGACTTTTATTTTTCAGTATTTTATTTAACCTATTTAAATATAAGAGGTAAATAATTATAAATATCACAACAAAAATAATTAAGAAAAAATATAAATTTAATTGCATTTCTCTACTCATTAAAAATCACTCTTTCTAAAAATAAAACGGCATCTCATCTTAAGGACGAAAATGCCGTGGTACCACCTTATTTCCTAGTTAAACTAGCTTTATACTCCATTAAGGGAGAGTACCCCAAAACATCCAAAAGCAAGTTCGTAAATATTTAATATTAATTTCCACCAACCATTAACTCTCTAAAAATAAATAATTTACTACTACTCTTTTTTCAACTGCCATTAAAAGTATTATAAACAATTCTTTTATATATTTCAAGTATATTTACAATTAGCTTTATTTTATTTATAATACTTATAGGAGCTAACAATGAATAAAAAATTAATTACTATATTTATAATAATCTTATTAAGTGGATTTTTTATTTATACTATAAGTAATAAAAAAACCAATCAAGAAAATATTGAAGTTAAAGAAATTAAAAATTATTTAAATAAAGATGATTCTTGGTATACAAAAAAAGAAGCAATAAATATTGCTAATATTGTAGTTAATAATCAAAATTTAGATGGTGGATGGAAAAAAGATTGGCAACTGTTTCTTAATAATCATCCTACCAGCAACATAAATTATTTAATAAATGCATATAAAGAAACTCACGAACATATTAATAAAAAGGTTTGTATTCCTGGTTTAAATCTTGTAATAAATGGTAGATGTTACCAAGCTAAAATTAAATCATGGGATAAATCTACTATTGATAATGATTATACAACATCAGAAATAACATTTTTAGCTAAAATGTATCAGGAAACTAAAAAAGTTAAATATAAAAATGCTGCTTTAAAAGGAATTAAATTACTTTTAATATGGCAATATGATAATGGTGGCTATTCACAAATATTTAATGATTTCGATACTTATCACGCTGATATAACTTTTAATGATTATGCCATGAGTAATGTTATGATATTATTACAACAAATTGCTAATAAACAAGAACCATTTACTTTTATTGATGAATCACTAATAAAAAATGTCAGAGTATCTTTGGAAAAAGGAATTGATTGTATTTTAAAAACACAAATAGAAGTAAACGGCATAAAAAGTGCTTGGGCTCAACAATATGATAAAGAACAACTTATTCCAATTGGTGGAAGAATATTTGAACCAGCAGCTATTTCAACTAAAGAAAGCATTGAAATTATTAAATTTTTACAATCAATTCCAAATCCCAGTAAAGAAATTAATGAAGCAATTAATTCAGCAATAAAATGGTTAAATTCGGTAAAAATAACTGATACAAAATTTATCTATCAAAACAATGATAAAGTTATTATTCATGTTCAAAATGCTCCTTCCATATGGGCTAGATTTTATGAAATTGGTACTAATAAAGCAATATTCGCTGATTATGATGGTACAATTTATTATGATGTATCCCAAATTAGTCTTGAAAGAAGACTTAATTATGATTGGTATGGTTACTGGCCTAATAAATTATTTAAAAGTGGTGAAATACATGTTTAAATATTCTTTAGATAACAAACGTTACCATACATTAAACTACTTCTATCGCCAGAAATTCGGATGTAAAATTGCAAAAATAAGTCTTGATGGTAATTTTAGTTGTCCTAATTATCAAAATGGTAATGGTTGTATTTTTTGTAGTAACGGAAGTGGCAATAATCTTAAAATTATTCCTTTAATAGACCAATTTAATGAGATAAAAAAACAAATGTTAAAAAAATGGCCCAATAGTAAATTTATTGGTTACTTTCAAGCTAATACAAATACATATGCCCCAGTAGATGAATTAAAACAAAAATATGAATCTATTTTAAAGCAAAAAGATGTCGTTGGTTTAGCAATAGCTACAAGATGTGATGCCATAACTGATGAGTGTTTAGACTATTTAACTGAACTTAATAAAAGAACTTTTTTAACAGTAGAATTAGGTTTACAATCAATACATGATAAAACTTTGAAATTAATAAATCGTGGTCATGATTTAAAATCTTTTGAAACTATGGTAAAAAAATTAAAAGAAAGAAATATCTTTGTTGTAGCTCATATTATTAATGGTTTACCTTATGAAACAGAACAAATGATGTTAGATACAGTAAAGTATTTAAATAAATTACAAATCGATGGAATAAAAATTCATATGCTTCACATTATTAAAAATACACCCTTAGCAAAACTATATGCAAAAAAACCATTTCATATATTAACTAAACAAGAATATATTAATATTGTTTGTAATCAATTAGAATTACTTGATGAAAGAATAGTAATTGAAAGAATAACTGGTGACCCAATAAAAGAAGAGTTAGTCGCACCTAGTTGGTTATTAAAAAAATTTTGTGTTCTTAATGATATTGATAAAGAAATGGTAAAAAGAAACTCTTATCAAGGCAAAAAAATAAGTATCTAGTGAAGTGATACTTACTTTTCAAAACCAGTAAATGATAGCATCAAACTACCAGAAATATTTCCGGAATGATTATAATGACCATATTCATTATCAGAAAATATCATAATAAATGGTATACCGTTTGCTGCTTGTACTAAACTTTGATGAACTTCATTAATATACTCTGTTATTGGTAACTTTCGATATTTGGAATGAATTAAAAAGTAAGCAGCTGGTCTTTCTAATTTAGATTTTATTTTTTCTAATGTTTGACTAGGGGCATTAATTAAATTCTCTACTGTTGTATTCATGCTTATAATAGCTGTATTTTTAGCTATTTTATTGCTCATATTAATAGAAAAATCATCATTAGCATAAAGAGGATGTCTTAATATAGTTATATCACCATCTAAATTTTTAATAGCTAATGGTTTTAAAATTGATTCTTTTAAGATTTGTTCTTTTAATAATGTTGAATAATCATAGCTAGTCCATTCAGCATATTTTTTCAAAGCAGGTTCTTTATTTATTTCAGCTAAAATTTTATTTTCATAAACTTTAGTTATAACTCCTACATTATCGGTTTCTTGATAGTTACTAACAAACATATTTTCTAAAGTGTGGTCAGTATATATTAAAAGTAAACCTATACCATTACTAACTATTTTATTACCACAAATTATGCTTTCATTATCTTTAAGGTTAATACTAGCACCAAAGCATGGTACATCACCAATAATATCTTGAATACCTTTCATATATTGTTCTTCATTATTTGTAGCTATTAACATATAGTAAGCAGGAGCATAATCTTTATGAGCATAATTTAAAGCTTCTAAGGCAACTTTACGTCCTGTTTCTCTAGCATCATTACCATCAATACTACTAGCCATACCAATTGCTAATTCGTTATCATCTAAAACTAACATTGCTCCATAACCATTTTCAGAATTAATTATTTTATCGGGAACTAAAATTTCTGAAGAAGTAGTACATCCAAAGATATTAATATTTTTATTTATTTTTTTTATTTCTTCAATTAATTTATTTTGTTCATATTTAATAGAAGTAAATAATAAACCAATTTTAGGATTTTTTAAGCCTGTTAAAGATTGAATAGCTATTTCTTTTCCTGCTAAAGCTGAATTATCTGATGTACTATAACCAATATTTGCTCTTAACATTTTATCAACCCTCTCTATTAACTATTATCATTATAGTCTTTTCTTGGCTTAAGAGCAAGTTAAAAATTAATTGATTTTTTTAATTTCCTTTTTAATGGTTCTAGTAAATCTAAATTTAAAGTCAAATAATCTGCTAAAACTGGGTCTTTTTGATTAATAAAATTTAATAACGATTGATTAATATTATTATTATGTTGATTTTTGAATTTATTTATCGAAATAGTGTTATTTTTTATTATTTCTTCTAAAGTTTTTTGGGCACAATATTTTTTTAAATAAGGAGTCTGATAAAAATTATAATCAATAAAAACAAATAAACTATTTTCATCAGTATTTTTTATAGTTTTATCTCTAATATCTTTAATTTTTTCATAAAATTCTTGTAAGAGTTCTTTACATAATGAAGCTTCTGGATTATCACCATATAAAGAAACAAGTAAAGCAAATATATCATAACAACTTAAATCATAATCTAAAAATGTTTGTAAATAATTATTAACTAATGAATCAACAAAATTTAAATCGTCTTTAAAAATAATAATTAATTCTTCAATAAATTTATAATCAGCTGTTAAATTAATAGAACAAGCATCAAAAAATTGAAGATTTAAAGTATATTTAAAAACTTCTAACATAAAGTCAAAATCATTTTCTAAAAATTTTTTAATATTATCATTTACATTGCCACAAATATAATTAAATAATAATTTTTTATTTACAACCATAAAACCACCTAATTGAAATTTATTATAGCTTATATTAAAGAAAAAATAAATATATTTTAAAAATGCGTTATAATAAATTTAGGATTTGATTTATATGATTGATGATATTTTAACAAAATTACAAAAATCTAAATTTAGAAGTAGCTTTAAATTAAGCATTAAAGATAAAGAATATATTAATAAAGTAGGATTAGATACTATAACTAAGCACGCTTATGATTTTATTAATAAAAGAATAGCTTTAAAATATATTAAAAATGATGGCAAACAAACTCCATTTAAAAATCATCCAGTTTTTGTTGCTCAACATGCCACTGCTACGTGTTGTCGTGAATGTTTATATAAATGGCATCATATAGCGAAAAATAAAGAATTATCAAAAAATGAAATTGACTATATAGTAAAGGTTATAATGACATGGATAAAAAGACAAATTAATTAGATTTTATTTAAGTTATTAATATATAATTTTTTTGAAAAGCGTTATAATAATACTAAATGATGAGGTTGAGTAAAAATGAATAAAGTTAAAAAAATTAGTTTATTCTTTCTAGTCTTTTTTTGTGCAAGTATAATTGGCTGGATTTATGAAGAGATTTTTTATCGCATTAGTGATGGTGTTTGGGTAAATCGAGGTTTTTTATATGGTCCTTATTTACCAGTATATGGTTATGGAGCAGTTTTAATAATTTTATTTACTAAAAAGTATCAAAAAAATCCATTATTAGTTTTTTTAATCACTATGCTAGTAACTGGAATTTTTGAATATTTAACTGGTTTTATTATGTTTAAAATTTGGCATCATCGCTGGTGGGATTATCGAAAATTATTTTTGAATATTAGTGGTTTTGTCTGTTTAAGGTCAGTGTTATCTTTTGCTGTAGGTGGTTTACTTTTAATGTATTTACTTTATCCTTTATTAAATAAAATAGTAAAAAAAATAAGCGTTAATAAATTAATTATTATTAACACTTTAATTACTTGCATTATAGTAATAGATACTATCTTTAGTTTGATATTTCGTAATGTTAATCATTAATTGTTTTGAGCTTTAATTGTTTTGAGCTTTATTTTTAAATTCACTTTTTAGTAAGAAAATCCCTAAAATGAAAGCTAAAATATCAGCAATTATTGCACTCCATAACATTGTTACTACACTATGTGATAACGAAGCTAAAATAATTATGGCTGGAACAAAGAAGATAACATCTCGGGCTAAAGCAAGTATTGTTGATTTAAAGCTTGAACCCATTGATTGTAATAATATCGATAAGGATTTAGTTAAACAAGTTAAGATAATACCTCCTAGAAAAGTCTTTAAACAATATTTAGCATATTCTAAATATTCTAATGAATTACCTTTACCAAAAATATTAATTATAAATGTTGGAAAAAGTTCAAAAAGAATAAAAGCTCCACAGCCAATAGTAAAATTAGTTAATAAAATATATTTAATCGTTTGTTTTACTCTTTTGATATTACCTGCTCCCATATTATAACCAATAATTGGCATACCACCTAAAGATACACCTATTACGATTGATACCACAATTCCAAATACTTTCATACAAATACCGATTACAGCTAAAGGTGTTACTACCCCATAAGCATTACCAGTAGAAGCAATTGTATTATAGCCATATTTAGTTATCAAATTATTAGCAACTGCAATTATAATGACAATAGCAATTTGCGTTATTAAAGATGCTAGACCTAAACTAATGGCTTTTTGACAGATTTTTTTATTTAATTTAGTAGACTTTTTATTTATTTGAAAAGATTTAGCTTTCTTTAAATAATAAATGCTTATTAAAAATGTTAGTATCTGCCCAATGACTGTAGCAATAGCTGCTCCCTTCACACTCATTTTAAAAACAAAAATAAATATTGGGTCTAAAATGATATTAGTTATCGCTCCAACAATTGTTGCAAACATCGCATATTTAGGACTACCGTCACTACGAATTGACGCATTTAATCCTTGACCAATTATATAAAAAGGTAAACCATAACAAATAACTCGTAAATAATCTTGAGCAAAACGATAACACTCTACTTCTTCTTGTTTAGCACCGAATATACTTAATATTTGTTTATTAAATACAATACCAATAATTGTTAATACAATAGAGATTATAATTAAAAGAATTAAACCATTACCAATGGAACTATTAGCTTTTTCTTTATCGTCGGCTCCCAATGATAAATTAAATAAAGCCGCTGAACCATCACCAATAAGTAACGCAAAAGCAAGAGCTATAACTGTAAAAGGATAAACAATGTTAGTTGCAGCATTACCAAAAGCTCCGGCATCACTCCATCCAATAAATATTTGGTCAACAATATTGTATAAAGCTGCTACAACCATACTTATAACGCATGGTATAGCAAAGTTTTTAATTAATTTAGAAATCTTATCTTTTCCCAAATCTAATTTTTTTTGCATAATTTTTCCTCCTTTTTA
>CANRCO010000051.1 GCA_947629125.1 uncultured Bacilli bacterium
CATTACATTAAAAAAGATAGAGAGGTTATATACTATGAATCATAATACAAATCGGGGGGGGTATTTTAATAAACAAAAGTACCCGAATAAAAAATATGTAATCGGAGCAAGTATATGTTTAGTACTACTAATAGTAATTGGAGCAACATATGCTTACTGGACAACAACAAAAGTTCAAACAGATAAAAATACAATAACAACAACATGTATAAATGTTGAATATGAAACATTAAGTGAAGGAATAACTTTAGAAAAGACATTTCCAATTAGTGATGCTGATGGAAAAGCAACAACAGGATATAAATTTAAATTAACAAATAAATGTGATAGTTATGTATCATACAATGTAAATTTAGAAAGTTTAAGTGAAATAGCAGAAACACAAAGAATTAAAAGTGAATATTTAGATACAATCTTAAATGATGGAGCAGTAGTAGGATTAACAACATATAAACCAACAACAACATTAATTACAGATAAAACTTATGAAACAAGACAATTAGAAAGTGGAACATTAGGGCCAAAAGATGGTGGAAATGATTCAATCGAATATACCTTAAGAATGTGGTTAGATGAAGATACACCGGAAAGCGAAATGAACAAAAGTTATAAAAGTAAGATAAGTGTATATGGAACAGTAGTAGCACCAGAGAATGCTGTAGAAAAGATAACAAAGTTAGCTGAATCAACTCCAGTAGCTGCAAGTACAGATAATACAACACAATTAGCAGTAGATGATACAGAAGACCAAAACATAAGATATATCGGATCAGACCCAGATAACTATGTAGATATCGGAAATGGAGTATATCAAACAGATATCTGGATTGGTTATAATAGTGGTGATATATATGGAGGATCCTCATATACAGTAGAATATCAATCTTATGAAGAGTGTAGTGAAAATACAAAATATAATAAACAATGTACCAAACTACATAGCAAAGGAGACCCAATATTATGGCGCATCATCGGAGTAATGAATGATGGCTATACTATTAATAGTGATAATAAACCAAGATTAAAAATAATAAGAGATGAAGATATCGGAATGATGGCTTGGAATGCAAGATGTCAAATAGAAGATGAATCAGATAGTTGTTCATCTGATTATGATTATAAAAACAATTGGCAAAATGCAAGTTTAAATCAAACATTAAATAAAGCATTTTGGAATAGGGGAATAACAGATATAAGAAATAGAGTATATAAATATACAACAGAAAATAGTTTTAAAGAGTATTGGTATAAACTAAATTTTGAAGACACAGGAATGCGAGAAATAAGTAGGAAATTATTTGACAAAGCAAAATGGAACTTAGGAGAACCAAATACTAGTAATAGTAGTGATGCAAATTATTATAATAAATTAACAGCAAAAGGATTTTATGAAGTAGAACGAGGAAATAATGTTTATCAAGGTAATTTAGAAAGTATAGAAACAATGGTTGGCTTAATGTATCCCAGTGACTATGGATATGCAACAAGTGGTGGAAATGAAAGTACAGATAGAGAAGCATGTTTACAAACAGTTTTAAATTCATATGATTCAGATAGTGGATGTTATAAAAATGATTGGCTATACGATCCATCAGATTATCAATGGACAATAACTCCATCAAATGATACCGATGCTATTAATGTGTTCGATAGCGGATATGTCGATAATGGCAGCGTGGACGGTTACGATTATCGGGTTCGCCCAGTCCTATATTTAAAGTCAGATGTAAAAATAGTAAGCGGTACTGGAACCAAAGAAAATCCGTATAAGCTTGCTTTATAAAATTGATAAATGATTATCAATTTTTTCTTTGCTAAAAAATGAATGTTTGCTATAATGATAAGCCATTTAATCTTTCTTTATAAATTAAGTATAAATTAAAAAATAATTCATATTATTAACTAGAGTTACTAGGAGGAATAATATGATTAACAAGCAAAATTTGTGGTTTTTAACTTTATTTAGTTTAATTTTAGTTTTAAGTATTTATTATTTTACTTTATCTGATGATACTTTATCAACTTTAAAAGAAGAATCAAATACTAATGAAGTTGCTAAAGTAGAAGTAGATGAAAGTGATGTTATAGCATCTTTACAAGTAGCAGATGATGAAGAAGTATTAGCTAAAATGGAAGAATATCAAAATGTTTTGTTAGATGAAAAAGCTAGCAGTGAAGAAAAAAATGATGCCTATGATTCATTACAACAATTAAATAGTAATAAAGGTAAAGAAGAAGAAATAGAAAAAAAGATAAAAGAAAAATATAATTTAGAAAGTTTTACTAAAATTAAAGATAATCAAATTAATGTAGTTATTGCTAGTAATGAACATAATAATGAAATTGCAAATAATATAATTAGAACTGTTCAAGAATTATTTGAAAATAAAATGTATATAACTGTTAAATTTGAAGCTAAATAGATTACAACCCTCACTTTATTGATTTTTCTTCATAATATAAAATGAATAAGTAATTTATATTAAAGTTTGAAAGTGAGGGAGTAATTATGAAAAGTACTATCTTAACTAATCGCGAAAGAGAAGTTTTTGAACTCTTAGTTTTGAATAAATCTACTAAAGAAATTGCTAACTTTTTAGATATAAGTGAAAAAACTGTTCGTAATCATATATCTAATGTTATGCAAAAATTAGGTGTTAAAGGTCGAGCTCAAGCAGTAGTTGAACTACTAAAATTAGGAGAATTAAGTATATAAAAATTAAGCAATTTTTGCTTTTTTTTTGTATATAAAAAAATATCTTAAATATAATTAAATAGGTGATTTAAATTGATAAAAAAAACTATTACACGCCGTATCATTGTAGCATCTTTAGCTTTATTCGTTTTATTAATTTTATATTGTTTTCCAACTAAAGAAGAACAAGATATTAACGAACAAATAGATTATATTGAAGTTGAAGGTCAACCTATATTTTTTATCGATAGTAATAATTACGTAGCTCGGACTAATATTGTTATAGAAAAAGAAAGTGACTTAATTAAAAAAGCTCAAAATATTTTAGAATCTTTAACTATTAATTCTAAAAAGAAAGATTATATTCCTAATGGTTTTAAAGCTATTATACCTGAAAATACTAAAATAAATAGTTTGACTATTGAAAAAGGTTTATTAAAGGTTGATTTTTCTAAAGAATTATTAAATATTAGTCGAGATAATGAAGAAAAACTAATTGAATCAATCATATATTCTTTAACGGAATTAAAAGATGTTGAACAAATAATGATTTTTATTGAAGGCAAAAATTTATTAGAATTACCTAATAGTAAAAAGAAATTACCCCATGTTTTAGACCGTAGTTATGGTATTAATAAAGTTGTGGATATTGATAAGTTAGAAAATTCGACAAAAACAACTATATATTATATTGCTAAAAATGGTGATAATTATTATAATGTACCAGTTACTTTATTAAATAATAATCAAAATGAAAAAATAGAAATAGTTATTAATGAATTAAAAAGTAATAGTTTAAGTGAACCAAATTTAATTAGTTATTTGACGGCGAGTAGTGAATTACTTAATTATGAAATATTAGAAAATGAGGTTAAATTGAGTTTTAATAATGCTATATTAGATGATTTAAATAATGAAAAAATATTAGAAGAAGTAAAATATTCAATAGCTTTATCTTTAAAAGATAATTATGGTGTTAAAAATGTCTCTTTAATTGTTAATGATAAATTATTAAGTGATGTAAAATTTGCTTAAATTAAGACTTGCATATTTTCTAGTAATAAGATATAATTTTCATTAGTTGATGTCCTAGTAGCTCAGCTGGATAGAGCATACGCCTTCTAAGCGTACGGTCGCAGGTTCGAATCCTGCCTGGGACACCAATTAATGAATTTAAGTCTTTTATAGGCTTTTTTCTTTTGCAATTAAATTCTTTACAAAGTTTTAATTATTTACTATAATAATATATCAAGAAATTGCTATTAGAAAGTAAATGATTTATATGGCAGGTAAAAATTTA
Organism: uncultured Bacilli bacterium; assembly: GCA_947629125.1. Taxonomy (GTDB): domain Bacteria; phylum Bacillota_I; class Bacilli_A; order RF39; family UBA660; genus RGIG4822. The sequence continues at coordinate 3,996 of CANRCO010000051.1, forward strand.
GAATATATTTCTTGGGATGAATATTTTATGATGAGTGCTTTATTATCTTCTCTTAGAAGTAAAGACCCACATAATCAAGTTGGAGCATGTATTGTTAAAAATAATCGTATTCTAGCTAGTGGTTATAATGGTGCACCTAAAGGCTTTAACGATGATGATTTTCCTTGGGATAGTGTAGGTGAAGCTAAAGGTAATTTATTGGAAATTAAAAATACATTTGTCATTCATGCTGAACAAAATACAATTGATAATTTTCGAGGAGATAAAAAAGACTTAGAAAATTCTACTTTATATGTTACTTGGTTTCCTTGTAATGAATGTGCTAAAAGAATTGTGCAAAATGGTATAAAAAAAGTTGTTTATGCCCGAATGTATTCTGACCCTTCCATTGTTGAAGCAACTAAATTAATATTTTTAAAAGCTGGAGTAGAATTAGTAGAATATAAATGTGGAATTACTAAAGAAGAATTAGATAACTCTCAAGGAGAATTACGCAAGTTATGTCGTAAATTTGCAACTCATAATAAAGGTTAATTAAATCTTTATTTTTTTTTAAAATAATCTTATAATAAATAAGAAGGATATGATATTATGAAAGAAATAAATAAAAGTGCAATAGTTAAGATGCTTTTAAATCAAGATATAGATAAAAAAAGTGAAGAAGAACTTTTAGATATGTTAGTTGATAATCCAATTAGTGTAGATGTTGATAAAATGGAAGAGGAGAGCATGACTTTTGGTGATAAAGTTGCAGATAAGTTAACTGAAATTGCCGGAAGTTGGGGTTTTATCATTGGCTTTTCCTTATTTTTAATAGGATGGATTATTTTAAATGGCATAATTTTAGTTCATGCAATTGACCCATTTCCTTTTATATTATTAAATTTAGTTTTATCTTGTGTTGCTGCTTTACAAGCTCCAATTATTATGATGAGTCAAAATCGTCAAGCAAAAAAAGATAGTTTAAGAAACAAAAATGACTATAAAACAGATTTAAAAACAGAATTAATTATTGAAGAATTACATGATAAAATTGATGAAATATTAGCTCGCCAAAAGAAAATTGAAAAAACTATAGAAACTTTAAAAAACAAATAACTTATGATATAATTTCTATAGGCCGACATAGTATAATGATAGAACAAATCACTCGTAATGATTAGATGTAAGTTTGATTCTTACTGTCGGCACCATTAAAGTATGAAACTTGCAAAAAAATCCATATTGTGAAAATATGTATTTAGCAAGAAATTTGCATAAAATAAAAAAGGGAACATTCAGTTTTTCCGAGTTGAATGTCTACTAACTATATTGTGTTAGACACTATTTTAGCAAAAGAGTGTCATTTTTTATAACTACTATCATAATGATAAGGAGACTAACTATAATGTTGTTATATAAAAATACGTTTGAAAATATCAAAAAAATGAATTGTAATTTTCCAATTGAAGATCAATTTTATGCGACTGAAACAGAGGCTATTATAGCAGATGGAATTTCAAGAGATCCTATCGGTGTTTTTGATTTTGCTACTTGTAGTTTTGAACAAAGGTTAGAAAAATATCCTCGACCAAGTGGAGCCGAAATGGCCGCCAAAGAAATATGTAATACTTTTTGCAAATCAACAGGAACATTAAAAGAAAGATTGAAAATTTGTAATATTAATGTTAAAAAACTAAATGAGAAAAATATTAAAATTTGTGATTATTTACAAAATGACTTATACGGAGCTGTTGCATCTTGCATAAAAATTGAAAATAACATTTTGTATTATGCCTACATTTGTGATTGTGGAATTATTATTTATGATTCTCAAGGAAACATTAAATTTCAAACAGAAGATGATAAACTTGTATATAGTAATCCATATATTTATAAAATTGGAATTCCTTGGAATTTACCTGAAGCTAGAGTAATTGTCCGTCGAGATTTTAGGAATAAACCAAATAATATTAAAGATGGGAAATGTGTTTCGTATGGTGCAATTACAGGAGAAGATGAAGCATTAAATTTTATAAAAAGTGGTAAGAAAAATATTGAAAAAGGTGATTCAGTTTTAGTGTATAGTGATGGTTTTTATAACTTTTTGCATGAGAAAGAGTTTATAAATGAAATAATAAATTTCAATAAAGTTTCATTTGAAAAATATGTAAATAATAAGTCTACAGTAGATTACCATTTATATGGAAAAGAAAAAACTATTGTATTATATAGAATCTAAAAATAGTATATGGAAATACTAAAAAAGTAACATATATATAAGTTTAAATTAAGAAGGTAGATAATATGTGGGGAGCAGTTATAGGTGATTTAGCTGGGTCAATATATGAGTATCAACAAACTAAAAAATTTTCTAAATTAAATCCTAAAGAATTGATTAGTAAAAATAGTTTTTATAGTGATGATACAATACTTACGATTGCTATTTTAGATGCTATTTTAAATGATGGAAATTACGAATATTACTTAAAAAAGTATGCTAAAGATTATTTGAATTATCAACCTGATTTTACACCTTATTTTGCTAAACCATTTTCTTTAGAATTTACAAAATGGGCATTAAATCAAGAATCAGGTACAAGTATAGGTAATGGAGCAATGATGCGAATTTCTGCGGTTGGTTATTTATTTAATAATGAACAAGATATAATTACTAATGCTTTATTAGCAACTGAACCATCTCATAATTCTTATGAAGCAATAAATTCTGCTACTACAGTTGCTTTAATAATTTACTATGCTCGTTTAGGTTATAGTAAAGAACAAATTATAAAAAAATTAGATTTAAAAATAAATTATAAAGATTTTAATGGCTTTAATAGTACTTGTTATAAAACAATTGATAATTGTTTATATGCTTTATTTACTTCAGATAGTTTTGAACAATCTTTATTAAAAGTTATATCTTATGGTGGTGATACCGATACTAATGCTTGTATAGTTGGGTCAATGGCAGAAAGTCTATATGGCTTAAATGAAAATTTAATAAAACAAGCAAGTTTAAAAATACCAGCTGAATTTGTAAAAAAATTAAATAAAGCTTACCAAAGAGTAACAAAATTTTAAAAAGGAAGTGATAATATGCCAGATTTAGAAATATTAAAAGTTCAAAATAATAGTGATTTAAATAAATGTCTAAATATAAGAGAAATTGTTTTTGTTAAAGAACAGCATGTTCCAAAAAGCTTAGAGATTGATAAGTTTGATACTATAAATAATCAGTGCATTCATTTTTTAATAAAATATAAAAATATGGAAGTAGGTACTATTCGTTGTTTATTTATAAATGATTTAGTTAAAATTCAAAGATTTTGTTTATTAAAAAATTATAGAAATTTAAATATTGGTAAAAATACACTTGATGAAATAGAACAATATTGTAAAAATTTAAATATCAAACTTATTAAACTCCATGCTCAATATCAAGCTTATAAATTTTATGAAAAATGTGGCTACCGTAAAAATTCCGACATTTTTTATGAAGCAAATATTAAACATATTGAAATGATTAAAGAAATCTAATATTTGACAAAACTTAAAGATTTTGCTAGAATAGCGACTTTGTAAAGAGGTGCTAGAAGTGGAACAAAATAATTTTAATGAAACATATACTCAAATGTTAAATATACCAAGTCAATTTGGTAAATATTTATATCTAAATAAAAAAGAAAAATATATATCTCAAGATGTAGCAGAATTTATGCAAAAAATAGAAAATATAGTGGAAAATCCTGAATTTCTAAATCAAATTTTATTTAAACTTAATTTTATAAAAAAATTTGGTTATTTTGAATTACAAAATAATTTATTAGTAGGTAAAACTAAGATAGCTAGCCATCCATATATATTTAAGTTATCTTTAAATCAAAATAATGTTAGTTATGAAGTACAATTTTTAGAAGATATTCATAAAGGGGAATATAATTTAGTAAAACCTATTTATATTAAATATTACAATAGTGAATGTATTAAAATGAATAAAACTTTTGATAAGTTTATTACTAAGCAAATACATTGTTTTAATGAATATCATATCGAAACTTTTTGTGCGGAAGAAAAAACTAAAGAAAGTTATGAAATAGATGAACAAACTCATAAGTTAGTACTTACAAAACCAGATTTAAATAAAAACTATACTGATAAAAAATATTATTGGCTTTTAACAAGATATTATGTCTTAAAAAGAGAAATCCTTACTTATCAACAAGATAATGACTTTTTAAAACAAAATGAAGTAAATGATTGTCAAATATCGCAAGTATATAATAAAGATACTAAATATATTAATTTAGATAATCCGTTTTATGATATAAATATGGATTATTATCGAAAATATATAACGCAACAAATCCCTAATTCAGTTTTATATAAAGAATATGAAACTAAAAAAAGAGATAGGGTACTTTAAGATATTTTGAATAAAAAATATCTTTCAGACTGTTGACAAATAGGTAAAAATTTTACTTATTTGTCTTTTTTAATGAAAAAAATTGAGAATATTAAGCT